>NZ_JBEXGU010000183.1:0-18198 GCF_040607515.1 Streptosporangium sp. NPDC005286
CACCGAAGTTCTTCGGTGACGGGGCGGCCCGCCCACCCCGCTTTCGCGCATGCTTTCAGGGAGGGCGACCCACGCCGGGGACCTCACCTCCTCGCCATCGTGAACGACAGGGCCCCCACGCTGCGATTCCGGTGAAAAGCAGACCCCCCTCTCACCGAAATGTCGCTTACAGCTCTTAGGCTGGCCACTGTGTTGTTGATCGACCTCGCGCGCACCTCGGCGGCCGTGGCCGCCGGCTCCGCCCGGCTGGCGAAGACCGCGCATCTCGCGGAGCTGCTCGGCCGGGTCGAGCCGGACGAGGCGGAGATCGCCATCGCCTACCTCTCCGGAGAGCTGCCGCAGCGCAACGTCGGCGTGGGCTGGACGAGCCTGCAGGATCCGCCCGAGCCCCGGCTGGCTGCCACCGCCACCCTGCGCGAGGTCCACGACCTCCTCGACCGCGTCAAGTCCCTGGCCGGTCCCGGCTCGCAGAGCGCACGCAGGACACTCGTCGCCGAGCTGTTCGGCGCCCTCACCCGCCAGGAACAGGTCTTCCTGTCACGCCTGCTCAGGGGCGAACTGCGCCAGGGCGCGCTCGAAGGGGTGATGATCGAGGCCGTGGCGAAGGCCGCCGGGGTGCCGGCCGCCGAGGTCAGGCGGGCGCTGACGCTTCGCGGCTGGCTTCCCGCCGTCGGTGCCGCCGCCCTGGCGGGCGGGGTCGAGGCGCTGCGCGCCTTTCACCTGGAGGTCTGCCGGCCGGTGTCGCCGATGCTGGCCCAGAGCGCCACCTCCGTCGCGACCGCGTTCGGCAAGCTCGGCGGCCCGGTCGCCGTCGAGTGGAAGCTCGACGGGGTCAGGGTCCAGGCACATCGCTCCGGCGACCGGGTGTCCGTCTTCACCCGCGCCCTCGACGACATCACCACCCAGGTGCCCGAGCTGGTCGAGGCGGTGAGCGCCCTGCCCTCCAGCGACCTGGTTCTCGACGGCGAGGTCATCGCGCTGCGCCCCGACGGCCGCCCCGAGCCCTTCCAGGTCACCTCCGGCCGCGTGTCCAGCCGCACCGACGTGCCGCGAGCGCGTGAGAAGACCCCCTTGAGCGTCTTCTTCTTCGACGCGCTGCGGGTCGACGGCGCCGACCTGCTCGACCTGCCGGGTGCGGACCGTCACGCGGCCCTGGCCGCGGCCGTGCCCCCGGAGCTGGTGACCCCGCGTCTTGTCACCGGCGACGTCGCGGACGGCGAGGCGTTCTTCAAGGACGCGATCAGGGGCGGTCACGAGGGCGTGGTGGTCAAGTCGCTCCTGACGCCCTACGCCGCCGGCAGGCGCGGAGCCGGCTGGATCAAGGTGAAGCCCCGGCACACGCTCGACCTCGTCGTCCTGGCCGCCGAATGGGGCCATGGCCGCCGCGAGGGCAGGCTCTCCAACCTGCATCTGGGCGCCCGCGACCCGCGTGGCGGGTTCGTCATGCTCGGCAAGACCTTCAAGGGCCTGACCGACGAGCTGCTCGCCTGGCAGACCGACCGCTTCCTCGGCATCGCCGAGGGCCCCACCGACGGCTGGACGGTCACCGTCCGCCCCGAGCTGGTCGTCGAGATCGCCTTCGACGGCGTGCAGCAGTCGAGCCGCTACCCCGGCGGCATGGCTCTGCGCTTCGCCAGGGTCATCCGCTACCGCCCCGACAAGACGGCGGACCAGGCCGACACCGTCGACATGGTCCGCTCCCTCATGCTCTGACGCCTCCCGGCCTTCACCGGGTCACTTCACGAGGCGCAGCGTGAGGGGGTAGCGGAAGTCTCCGTCGCCCATCGCCGCGACGCCACCGATGACGGACAGCACCACGCCGCCGATCCAGAGCAGCGGCGTCAGGACGACGCCGACCACCGTGATCGCCAGCACGATGGTGGCCGCGATCAGCGTCAGCTGGAAGTTGAGAGCCTCCACCGCGTGTGCCCGGATGTAGGGCGAGGTCTTGCCCGCGGTGAGCATCATGACCACCGGGCCGAGGACGGGCAGGCCGACCAGTGGGAGCATGTGCGCCGCCGCCGCGCCCAGACGCTCCGCTCCGGTGTCGCCACCCCGCCTGCCGAGGTGCCCGTGGTGGCCGTACGCCGCCTGGGGCGTGACCGGCGGCTGGAACGCGGGCCGGACCGGCTGCGTACCGTACAGCTCGTTCATGATCGGCATGAGGTCGCCGTGCACGCGGGCCGTCATCGCCCGCTCCAGCCTGTCGTCGAACTCGGCTTTGTCGAGCCTTCCCTCCGCATAGGCGGCCTGGACGTGCTCGACCACCCGCTCACGATCCTGGTTGCTGACCCGGAGCTCCGCGTGACCGGGCCCAGGGCCGCTCACCGGCACTCCCCGTGCCACTGACCCACCGATGCCGTTGTGCCTGCCATGAGACCGATACCCTTTCGTCGCCTCTTCGACCTCAATGCTCGTCCAGATTGTCGGCCCCGTATATCAGGATGAACCCCTATAGGCCCCTGAAACCGACCCTTGGCCTTGCACCGCGGATCGAGCAGGAGAGGTATACAAAGAGACATGAGATGGCGAGATCGCTATGGGTTGAGGCGCAAGCGCGGGCCGAAAATCGCCAAGTTCGACCGCGATGCCACCGACGCCGACATCGAGACGCTCATCGCCTTCGCGAAGTCACGCCGGGGCGTGGAGTTCTACGTCGAGCCGGAGACGTTCGCGACCGACACCACGGCGGTGGCCGTCGCCGACGACGGCGAATGGACCCGGCGCCGGGTCGGCTCCCCCGCGGTGATTCGCAAGGTGGCCCGCGACCTGGCCCTGCCCGTCTACGACGTGCAACTGACCGGCTATCCCCCCCGGATGAGGGCCTACAACGAGCGCCAGAAGCGCGCGGAGGGCTGAGCCAGGAACCCGGTGGTCGCATCGTGCGCGGGGCCACCGGGTTCTTCCAGCAACGCGGCCATCGGGAGCAGCCAGGCCATCTTGGGGCTGCCCATCTCCTGGTCCAGCTCCTCGGGGCTGGGCATCCTGTCGTTGAGGGCGTGTGGCGGGACCAGGTGGTGGATCGCGTGCATGAGCAGGTGAGCCATCGAGTAGCCGGGATCGGCTTCAAGCGCCCGGGTGAGGGCGACGCCCGCCAGCGCGGAGTCGCCCCGCCGCCAGGCGACCAGGCCGAGTAGCGAGGCGGCCGGGGGCACGAACCTCGGTTCCAGCCTCCGGGTGAGGTCGTGCCAGAGCTTGAGATGCGCGTCGTGCCCGTCGTCGGTGACCAGCGCCCACGCCTCGTCGCGAACCCTGATCACCGCCAGGTCCAGCCCCAGTCTGGCCGCCTGGTCGTCGTCGAGCCGGTCGCCCGAGGCGTAGATGGCGATCGCCTCGCGGACCCTGGTCACCCCCTCCGCGACGAACTCCACCGCGAGCCCGTCGGCGTCACGACATCCGGCGAGCCTGCCGCTCAACTCCTCCATGAGGCGGCCCGTCGCCTCACGTATGGCCACCCGCGCGGTCCCGGTGACCGGGTCGAGTGAGCGCTCCAGTGCCTGCCTGTCCGGCCACGCGACCAGTCCGTGCAGGGTCGCCTCGGCCGCGACGACGGTGGCCCGCCGCTCGTACGGCACGCCTTCGACGGGACAGCAGTCGGTCCGTGAGCAGCCGTACGACCAGTAACGGCCGTCCTCCACCCGGAGCGCGTCGACGACGGTGAGACCGCCCCTGCGGAACAGTGCACCGGCCTCGTCGATGGCCGGGGTCACCAGCGGGCCTGGACCATAGCCGACCATGACGACCTGCGTGACGTCCTCCTTCCGGAAGAGCGGAACGATGTCGCCGAGACCGCCGGACGCCAGGGGCAGGTCCCATCGGACGGTGAGGTGCAGCCTGCTCCTGGGCAGACCGCCCGTGAGGCCGATGACGACCAGGCTCTCCGCGGGATGGAACCCCAGCAGGTAGGGGACCGCGCCCAGGACGTCTTCGGTGGAGCCGAGCAGGAGCCGGGGCTGGGAAACCGGCGGGAACAGGGACTCGGGCGAGTCCGGGCTCTCTGTTGTCATGGCCGGAAGCCTCCCGGACCCGCTCCCGTGTCTTTCGGCCCGAACTCCTTTCTGTGGACGGAACGTGCGGCCGTCCACAGCCGGACCGTCCCCCTCACGCGATCGCGGCGCCCGGGGCGAAGCGCGCGACGGCCGGGCGCCTCCTCAGGCGCCTCTCATCCCGTCCTCTCCGCCGACAGGAGGGGCGGGGCCAGCCGGGTGCGGACCATGATGGCCGCACCGGCCACGGCGGGAGGCATCGCGATGATCGCGACGAACGGGACGAGGAAGAGCAGGAAGAGCAGGCCCCCGAAGCCGAGCGCGGGGGCCTTGTTCGCGCGAAGCAGGCCGAAGCGGCTCTTGCGTGCCAGTCCCCTGCGCTCCAGGGCCAGTGCGGTCAGCTCGATCGTGAGGAAGAAACCCGAGACCAGGGCGCCCAGGACCGGAACCACCGTCTGCCCGACCACCGGCACGAAGCCGAGGAAGAACAGCGGGATCGTGAACAGCAACAGCCAGCCGAGGGTGACCAGACTGTCCCTGATGGATCTGGGGATCGACTTCCACAGCGGGAGTTCGTACCCTGTCGGCACCTCCCCGTAGGTCTCCTCCACCTTCTCGGAGAGCTTCTCGTAGAAGGGGTCGCCCAGGGTGAGGGTGATCGCCGTGAAGGTCACCACGGCCAGGACCAGCCCCGCGCCGAAGAGCACCAGCCCGACCAGCGCGCGCAGCG
The DNA here is from genome assembly GCF_040607515.1 of Streptosporangium sp. NPDC005286. NCBI lineage: Bacteria > Bacillati > Actinomycetota > Actinomycetes > Streptosporangiales > Streptosporangiaceae > Streptosporangium > Streptosporangium sp. NPDC005286. The sequence continues at coordinate 4,717 of NZ_JBEXGU010000183.1, forward strand.
CGGTCCGCGCCGCCTCACTCCATCCGTCGGCGAACGGCGTGCCCCACGCGGCGATGTCCAGCGCGTTCTTGCCGAGGAAGTAGAGGCCGACCGCGTAGAGGACGAACGCGATCAGCGCCGGGATCAACCCGAACAGCCACCAGCGCGGATATCGCGCGACCCAGCGCAGTCCCTGGAAGAAGAACCCGATGCCGTCCAGAAAGGAGCGGAAATGACCCATGGCGGAAGATTATCGGGATCGGACGTCAACCGGGACTGCTCCTCATCGCCCTTACGGGCGCAAGCGGACACGGGCCGGGTCGTGGACGTCAGGCGCGCGGCCAGAGGCCGGGTACGGAGACGCCGAGGGCCGCGAAGAGGCGGCGCAGCAGGGGCAGGGAGATGCCCAGGACGTTGCCGTGGTCGCCGTCGATGCCGTCGACGAACCAGCCGCCGCGGCCGTCCAGGGTGAAGGCTCCGGCCACGTGGAGAGGCTCACCGGTGGCGACGTAGGCGGCGATCTCGTCGTCGGTGGCGGTGCCGAAACGCACGACCGTCGCGCCCACCTCCGCCACCTCGCGCCCGTCCGCGGCGTCGATCACGCAGTGGCCGGTGAGCAGACGGCCCTCGCGGCCGCGCATGCCCCGCCAGCGGGCGACCGCCTCCGCCGGAGAGGACGGCTTGCCGTAGGCCCGGCCGTCGAGCTCCAGCACCGAGTCGCAGCCGATGACCAGACCGTCGGTCAGGCCCTCGGCCACCACAGCCGCCTTCGCACGGGCCAGCGCGAGGCAGAGTTCGCTCGGGCTGTCGGCGGTGACGGCCTCCTCGTCCACACCGCTGACGATCACTCCTGGATCGAGTCCGGCGCTGCGTAGCAGGGCGAGGCGGGCAGGGGACGCGGAGGCGAGAACGATCTGGGTCACGCCGATCGAGCCTAGCGCGGCTCCCGCCGTCCCCTCGCCGCGGGCAGCGTGCCCAGGCGGCGGCTCGCGGGTCAGGCGTGGGGCGAGGGCGGGAGCTGCGGGGGCGGTCCCGAAGGGGGAAGTCCAGGGGCGGCGCCCCGCGGAAGGCCCGCGGCGGCGTACGCCTCCGCCTCGCCGAGGGTCTCGTGCTCCAGCAGGGCCGCGACGATGCCGTCCAGGCGCTCACGGTTCTCCTCCAGGACCGCCATGGCGACCTCGTAGCACTCGTCCACGATGCGCCGGACCTCCTGGTCCACCGCGGCGAGGGTGTCGGGGGCGGCGGCGGGCTGGCCGTCGGCGGCGCCGGGCAGCACGCTCAGCGGGCCGATCCTGGCGGACATGCCCCAGCGGCCGACCATGCCGCGGGCGATCACGGTGACCTGCTCCAGGTCGTTCTCCGAGCCGGTGGTGATCACCCCGTAGACGACCTGCTCCGCCGCCATGCCGCCGAGGGCACCGACGATCCGGTCGCGCAGGTATTTCTCGTCGTAGGCGTACTTGTCGGTGTCGGGCGTGGAGAGCGTGACACCGAGCGCCCGCCCACGCGGGATGATCGACACCTTCCTGACCGGGTCGGCGCCGGGCTGGAGCATACCGAGGAGCGCGTGGCCGGCCTCGTGGTAGGCGGTGCGTCTGCGCTCCTCCTGCGGGATCACGACGGCGCGGGCCGCACCGAGCAGGATCTTCTCCAGCGCGTCGGCGAAGTCGGGGGCGCGCACCCTGTCGTGGCCGCGCTTGGCGGCGAGCAGCGCCGCCTCGTTGACCAGGTTGGCCAGGTCGGCACCGGTCATGCCGGGGGTGGTCCTGGCCAGTCGCTCCAGGTCCACGTCGTCGGCGAGCGGCACGCCCCTGCTGTGGACCCGGAGGATCGCCAGCCGCCCCTCGACATCCGGCACCGACACCACGACGGTACGGTCGAACCGGCCAGGACGGAGCAGCGCCGGGTCGAGGACCTCCGCCCGGTTGGAGGCGGCGATCACGATGACGCCCTCGGAACCGGTGAAGCCGTCCATCTCGGTGAGGATCTGGTTGAGAGTCTGCTCGCGCTCGTCGTGGCCACCGATGGTGCTGCCGCCGCGGACCCTGCCGATCGCGTCGATCTCGTCGATGAAGATGATCGACGGTGCGACCTTGCGAGCCTCGTCGAACAGCTCGCGTACCCGCGAGGCGCCGACCCCCACGATCATCTCGATGAACTCCGAGGCGCTCGCCGAGAAGAAGGGCACGTCCGCCTCGCCCGCCACGGCGCGGGCGAGGAGTGTCTTGCCGGTGCCCGGCGGCCCGGTGAGCAGCACCCCCTTGGGCAGCTTCGCCCCCAGCCTCCGGTACTTGTCGGGGTCCTTGAGGTAGTCGACCACCTCGGCCACCTCGTTCTCGACCTCGTCGATGCCCGCGACGTCGTCGAAGTCGACCCGGACCTTGGCCGGTTCCACCGGCTTGGCCGCCTTCGACCTGCCGAGGCCACCGAGCCCGCCGAGACCGCCCAGCCCTTCGCCCATCGCGGACGCCGAGCGCCGTATGAACCAGATCCACAGGCCCGCCAGCAGCAGGACCGGCAGCAGGGAGAGCAGCAGGTTGGACAGGAAACTCCGGCCGCCGACGGGCTCGGCCTTGATGTTCACGCCCGTCGCGGTGAGCTGCCGGTAGAGGGCGGCCTGGTCGGCGAAGACCGGTATCTCGGTGGAGAACTTGTCGTACTCGGCGTTGCCGCTGTCGGGGTCGCGGGCGGGCTTTTTGAGGGTGCCCTGGATCGAGGTACCCGTGGCGTAGATGTCCTTGACGTTCCCCGCCCGCACCTGACCGGTGAACTGGGTGTAGGAGATCGGCTCGGTGACCTCGCCGAAGAACGAGGAGACGACGAAGAAGCCCGCGTAGACGATGAGCATGGTCACCAGGAAACGCACCCAGTTGATCCTCGGGCGCTGCGGGGCGGGCGGCCCGTCGGGCAGGCCCTCGGACCGCCAGGGCTTGGATCCGCGCTGCTTGTCGGCCGTGTCCTGGTCAGACCCCTTGCGTTCCTGAGACGCCGGTCGCTTCAAGACTTCCCCCTCGACGGCTGGGGGAGCCTGCCTGGACGGATGCCCAGGACACCCGGCTCAGTCCGGGCTCTCGAACCGAGGCCGTCCTTCGCCTGCGCCCCGAACCCGGAACCTCGCGCCCGGCGAGCGGGCGGGAGGTCGTCGCGCGGATGGCGATGGAGCGGCCTGCCGTGAAATTCCCCCGAGTTTCACCAGATCACATAGATACGGCGATTCCTGCCCAGATGGGGCTTACTTCAATCTGAGGGAGGAGACCGCGGTGTTGATATCGCGCCAGCGCTTGCTCTGGGTGTCGGGGATCGTCACGAAGAGCATCGCGGGCTTGGCTCCGGGAGCCTCGACCACGGCGAGGGCGGCCATGGAGGAGCGCGTCTTGCTCTTGATCTTGTACTTCACCCGGTAGGCGAGCAGCCAGCCGTCCTTGATCGGTTGCGAGGCGACCCAGGCGATCCTGCTGCCCTTGGGGTGGTGGTTGAGTGTCCACCGGGCCGCCAGCAGCGCGGTGTCCTTCGCCTTCCGCTGCACCAGGATCGGCACCGGACAGCTCACGAGCATCGCCCGGTGAGCGATCCCCTTCACCTTCGGCAGCACCTGCTTGGTGGAGAACGGCGACGCGCCGAAGACCTTCCAGGGCTTGCCGAAACGGATCAGCGACACCCCCGACCTGTCGTCCTCGATGCGGCGCTTGCTCTTGTACGCCTTGCCGGGGAGCCGGCCGAGCCGCTTGTCACGCGGCAGTTCGGGCACCCGGGGGTCGGCGAGGGCCGCGGTGACGGCGCTGCGGTCGGGGGCCGGTTCCCAGCCCTCGGGCGAGGGGGACGGAGAAGTCGTCTCGGCAGGACTCTCCGACGGGGACGCCTGCTCCGACGCCGAGGCGGACGCCGGGGCTGACACCGGGGTCGACGGCTCCGGCGAGCCTGGACCGGGCGAGGGTGGCGCGGCAGATGGCGCGGCGATCTGCCCCGTCTTTCCCCCGCCCGGTTGATCTGAGGAGCCCGAGGAGACGAAACCGACCACGGCCGCGACGGCGGCCAGGACCAGCGCGACGCCCACGGCCAGGATGCGGTAGATCACTCGCATCGGCAGGTCGCCGATACGGGACCGCTTCACCGGTGAGTCCGATGGTTTCGGGGGGCTCTCCACCACGATTTTCGGCAACTCCGACGTCTCCGCCTCGGCGGTCACATATGTCGGCGCGGGACCCGTCTCCCGGGTCCCCTGAGTCCCACCCAACCCATCGAGCACGATCGGGAGCGTACGACAAATCCGGTTTTCCCGTGCGGGATCCCCATCACACTTCGGGAACGAGTACCTTCCACACCTGTCCACCCGGTGGCCGTGGCCTGGCTGCCCGTCCCTTCCGGACAGGAAGGAGGTCAGACCTTCAAGGATGCCTGCTTCCTGGTGATGACCACCGACATGAGCGCGGCGGCGAAGCAGAGCGACCCCGCGGCGTACCAGGCGAGATCGTAGGCGCCGAAGTGGTCACGGGTGACTCCCGCGGCGACCGCGGCGACCGCCGCGCCGATCTGGTGGGAGGCGAAGACCCAGCCGAACACCACAGCCCCGTCGGGACCGTAGATCTGGCGGCACAGGGCGACGGTCGGCGGGACCGTGGCCACCCAGTCGAGGCCGTAGAAGATGATGAAGACCAGCATGCTGGGCTCGGCGGTGGCCCCGAACAGGCTTGGCAGGGCCATCAACGACAGGCCCCGCAGCCCGTAGTAGGCGCCGAGGAGGACACGCGAGTCAATCTTGTCGCTCAGCCACCCGGACGCCACGGTGCCGACCACGTCGAAGATCCCGACCAGCGCGAGCAGCCCGGCGGCGACCGGCTCGGCCATGCCGTGGTCGTGGGCGGCGGGGATGAAATGGGTGCCCACCAGGCCGTTGGTGCTCATCCCGCAGATCGCGAACCCCCCTGCGAGCAGCCAGAAGGGGCGCGTACGCGCGGCGCTCCACAGCACGCCGAGGGCCCGCGAGGCGGCGCCACCGGTCCGCGCGGGCCGCACGGCCGGGGGGGCGGCGGGGCCGGCGCCCAGAGCCGTGGTGCCCACGTCCTCAGGCCGGTCACGCAGCAGGAACCAGACCAGGGGGACCACGGCCAGAGCCGCGACGGCGACCGTGATGGCGGCCGACCGCCAGCCACTGTCGGCCGCCAGGTGCGCGAGGACGGGCAGGAAGACGAGTTGCCCGGTGGCGCCGCCCGCGGTGAGCACACCGGTGACGAGGCCGCGGTGGCGGACGAACCAGCGCTCGGTGAGGGTCGCGGCGAAGACCAGGGCCATCGAGCCGGTGCCGAGGCCGACCAGGACACCCCAGCACAGGACGAGCTGCCAGGGGGCGTTCATCAGGATGGTCAACCCGCTGCCCGCGGCGACCACCAGCAGGGCGTACGTCACGACTCTGCGCATTCCGAAACGGTCCATGAGCGCTGCCGCGAAGGGCGCGGTCAGCCCGTAGAGCATGAGGTTGACCGAGACGGCCAGCGAGATCGTGCCCCGGGACCAGCCGAACTCCTCCTGGAGCGGTGTGATCAGCACGCCGGGCGTCGCCCGGAACCCGGCCGCGCCGAGGATGGCCACGAACGCGACTCCCGCCACGATCCAGGCGCGGTGCAGCTCACGTTCGGGCGCCCGAAGAGTCGTTGTCATGCGCCCCATAATCGGGGGGGCGAAACGCTCCGCGCGAGTGGCCCGAGTGCCAATATCCACAAGGATCGGGCCATGTTCGCTCCGGTGGTACCGCCGCTTTTCCCGGTGCGGATGCCCTTCCCGTACGCGGGCACGCCGGGAGCCCGGTAATGGCCATCTCACATACTGGGAGAATTCGCTCAAAGGTTGCGTTTTTTCTATTCTCGTCAACTGGGGGTCTCGCATCCGGCATGGTCACGGGGAGACGCGAGGCCGGTCTCCGGTCCCGCGCGGCCGTGCGGGAGCGACGGCACTCGCGCTCCGCGGGGCCGTTACGGGACCGGCCGGAGAACGGGCGATCAGAGGAGTGTGCCGTGTTCCACACACGAAGGCCGGCGGGGATCCTGGCACTGCTGGCATGCGGCTCGCTCCTGCTCAGCGCCTGCGCGAGCACCGATCCGACGGACGACCCGACGGCGTCGGGCTCGGAGTCGATCCAACCGGCAGAGACCATCACCTACGCGTACGAGCAGGAGTTCCACTCCTACAACAACAACACCACCGCCGAGAACGCCACGCGCAACGCGGCGCCCCTGCAGCGGGTGCTCACGGGTTTCTGGTTCTACGGTGACAAGGGCGCGATCGTCCCCGACAAGGACTTCGGAACCTACGAGAAGATCTCCGACGACCCGCTGAGCGTCAAGTACACGATCAACGCCAAGGCGGTCTGGTCCGACGGCACCCCGATCGACTGCGACGACGTCATGCTGTGGTGGGCCTTCCGGTCCGGCAAGGTCAAGGGCTTCGCCTCAGCCGACACCAACGGCGTCCAGGACACCGAGGTCCCCGACTGCGAGAAGGGCGGCAAGGAGTTCACCCTGGTCTACGACAAGCCGTTCGCGGACTGGGTGGCCGGCGGCCCCGGCGCGACCGAGATGCTGCCCGCCCACGTGGTCGCCGAGCAGGACGGCCTGTCCGAGGAGGACTTCATCGCGGCGGTCAAGAACACCGACTCGAAGAAGCTCGCCGAGGGCATCAAGTTCTTCAACGACGGCTGGGTCTCCGAGGGCAGGCTGCCCGAGGCCAGGCTGATCCCCTCCTCGGGACCGTACAAGCTCTCCAAGCTGGACGCCGGGCAGCGGCTGACCCTCATCGCCAACGACAGGTGGTGGGGCACCCCCGCCGCGACTCCGACGATCGTCGAGCGTTTCATCACCCTCGACGAGCAGGCGCAGGCACTGCAGAACCGCGAGGTCCAGATCGTCGAGCCGCAGCCGGGACCCGAGGTGCTCAAGCAGTTGCAGTCCCTGCGGGGGGTGAAGGTCAGTGTCTCCGACAAGTACACCTACGAGCACCTGGACTTCAACTTCCACTCCAGCCCGTTCCGCGACAGAAGGCTGCGCGAGGCGTTCGCCAGATGCGTGCCCAGGCAGCTCATCGTCGACCATCTGATCAAGCCCGTCGCACCCGCGGCCAGGCCCCTGCAGGTTCGCACCGTGGCTCCGTTCCAGGCCAACAGCGCCGCGGTCGTGGCCGCCAGCGGCAGCGCCGACGTGTATACGCGACAGGACATCGCGGGTGCCAGGGAACTGCTGCGGAAAGCCGGCCAGACGGGGCTGGAGGTCAGCATCGGCTACCAGACCCCGAACCCGCGCCGCACCGCGGCGGTGCAGCTCATCATCGACTCCTGTAACAAGGCCGGATTCAAGGTCGTCGACAAGGGCTCCGAGGATTTCCTGGGCACCGTGATGCCGACCAACGGCTACGACGTGGCGCTGTTCGCCTGGTCGGGTTCGGCCCTGGTCAGTGGCTGGGCCTCCAGCTTCACCTCGCCGCAGAAGTGCGACGCCCACAGCAAGGGCAACAACAACGGCTGCTACTCCAGCAGGCGGGTCGACCTCCTCATCAAGGAGTTGAACTCGACCGTTGACCTGGCCGCCCAGGACCCGATCATCGGTGAGATAGAGAAGCGGCTCTGGAGTGACCTGGCCACCATCCCGCTGTTCCAGCATCCGGGCCTCAGCGCGTGGGACGAGACGCTCCAGAACGTCGTCCCGAACCCCGCGCAGTCGACCATCACCTGGAACATGGATAAATGGCGCCTTTCCTAGAGCGCCCCCTTCTCGCCGCCGCGGTCACGGATGGAGAGCCCCGTATCTGACATTAGATGACAGGTATAGGCGCCAGGATGAGCACCAGAGCTGAGACCTTCCAAGGGAGCCCACATATGCCTCGTGCCACCGGAACCTTCACCATCGACAGCTGGGATCCGCACCCCTACGACGAGGCCGAAGGTGCCACGCTCTCCCGCGTCCACATCACCAAGACCTTCGACGGCGACCTGGTCGGCACCAGTACCACGGACATCATCACCGCGGTCGCCCCGGTCGAGACGTCGGCGGCCTACGCGGGCTTCGAACGCTTCACCGGCACCGCGCACGGCCGCAAGGGCACCTTCGTACTCCACCACACGGCCGCGGCACACGCCGGGGAGTCGGAGCTGAGCTGGACGATCCTTCCCGACTCGGGTACCGGGGAACTGCTGGGCATCCGGGGCGGGGGGCAGATCGTCAACGACGACGGCGCCCACTCCTTCCACCTCGACTACGAGCTCGACTGAGAGCGATTCGTCCGGGAAAACACCGAAGGGCGGCCATCTGGCCGCCCTTCGTGAGGAGTGGAGCTATGGGGATTCGAACCCCAGACCTCCTCCATGCCATGGAGGCGCGCTACCAACTGCGCCATAGCCCCTCGGTGTCAACCGATGTCGCCGGGCCCTGCCCGGCGTCCACGCCAGTGTATAGGAAATCACTCCACACCCTGTAACCGCCGAGGCGGGCCGCCACGGGGGCCGGCTCGCCTCGGGGCCGCAGGTCGCGTACGGGCCGCGGACGGGTGCCTACCTTAGCGACATGGCCTTCTCGATCAGCGTGGCGAGCTCGGTCACCGAGGGGTCCTCGGTGGACGCGGCCAGCCGGGTGGCATGGGCGGCGAGATCCCCGGGGTCCGCTCCGGCGATCCCCTCCCCAGTGCGGAGATACTCGGCGAAGCCCACGGCGACCACGTCGACCTGGAACCTCGGCGCGGACTCCCGCCACGGCGAGGCCGCCAGGTCACCGACCGCGAGGGCGCGAGTGGCCTCGGCGGGATCGCGGGTGTCGGGGTCCTGCCAGCGTACGGTGGCGGTGGCCAGCTGACCCGACGCCCCGCCGCGCAGCCGCACCTCGTACAGGGCGGTCACCGAGTGACCGGGGCCGATCTCGCCGCCGTCCTTGGCGTCGTCACGGAAGTCCTCGGTCGCGAGTCGCCGGTTCTCGTAGCCGATCAGACGGTACGACTCCACGGCCGAGGGGTTGAACACGACCTGTGCCTTGGCGTCGCGGGCGCGCAGGTCGAGGTTGGTGGCGAGCTGCTCGACGAAGACCTTGCGCGCGTCGTCGACGGAGCTGACGTAGACCGCGGCACCGTCCCCGTTGTCGGCGAGCTGCTCCATCAGCTGGTCACCGTAGTCGCGGCCGACACCGACGCACAGCAGGGTTATCCTCTTGCCTGCGGCCTCCTCGACCCGGGCGAGGATGCCCTGCCAGGTGGTGTCACCGACGTTGGCCAGTCCGTCGGAGAGCAGGATGACCCGGTTGACCGCCACCGCCCTGAAGCTCGTCGCGGCCTCCGCGTAGCCACTGGTCAGCCCCTCCTCCAGGTTCGTCGACTGTCCTATGGCGAGGCGCTCGACGGCGGCATGGAGCCGGTCCCTGTCGGTTGCCGGGGTCATGGACAGGACGACGTCCGCCCGGTCGCTGAAGGCCACGATGGAGACCTGGTCACCGGGCCCGAGCTGGTCGACGAGCTTGTGCAGGGCCTCCCTGACCAGGTCGATCCTGCCGGACTCGCTCATGGAACCGGACACGTCCACCACGAAGGTGAGGTTCGCCGGGCGCCGGGCCTCCGCATCCGCCCTGCGGGTCTGCAGGCCGACACGGAGCAGCGCGGCGCCGTTCCCCGGCGTACGGGCACCGTCCATGTGCACGGTGAAGCCGTCGTCGTCCGGCTCCCGGTAGTCCTGCGCGAAGGCGTTGACGAACTCCTCGGGCCGGACCTGACCAGGCTCCGGCAACCTGCCCTCCTGGAGGGTCCGCCTGCTGTAGCCGTACGAGGCGGTGTCCACGTCGAGGGCGAAGGTGGAGATCTGCTCGGCGGCGGTGTCACGTTGCCTGGCGGCGTCGGCCTCGGAGTCCTCGACCCCGGAGGTGGCCAGGCCACCGGTTTCCGCGAGGGAGGGGCGCGGGACCTGCTTGCCGGATTCGGGCATCGGCTGGCTGGCGGTTCCCTTCCCGTCCGACGCCCCTCCGCAGGCGGCGGCGGACAGCAGGACGATCACGGCGAGGGCAGCGGCGAGCGGGCGTGACTTCATGTCGCCTCCTAGGGATGCGTGTCACCCCCTACGACGGCTCCTTCCAGCCTCCCGCCGGGAGCTTGACCCAAGCGAGCGCAAACCGTGTTCGGCACGTGATCAGGGTTTCCAGGCCGGATCCCGCCCGCTGAGCCCGAGCAGGGCCCGCACGTCGAAGTCCTCGCAGGGGGTGGGCGGCCCCAGCCGGTCGTCACGGACGCCGCGGGCCACGGTCGCCGTACCGGTGACGGCGTGTGACAGCATCTCGTTCATCTCGGCCATGCTGTCCGGCCGGACTCCCAGCCGTCCCGAAAAAACGCGACATAGGATCCTTCGTCATGCGCGTGTACCTCGGCCTCGCGGCCAAAGATCCGGAAGCCGGAATACCGGAGGCGATGCTGCACCGTGTCAGGAGCGTGATCGACAGCGCGTTCCCCGTGCCGTCGGAGGTCATCAGGTCGCGCGAGTGGCACCGCCCCGGCATCACCATGTTCGCCTGGACCAACGAGCCCGACGACTCGCGGCAGCCCCCGCCGCTGATAACCGAGCACGACCGGGTGACCGGGGTGAACGGTTACCTGGCCGCACCGGACGACGTGAACCGGCTGGCAGGCATGACCACGCTGGACAGCGAGGCGGTCGGCGGGTGCTTCTCGGTGTTCCGGGCCACCGGGGGCGAGCTGTCGGCCGCCACCGCGATCCATCGGGTCTGCCCGGTCTACTACGCCGAGACGCCCGACGTGCACGTGATCGGCAGCCGGGCCCTCCTGGTCCATCTCGCCTGCGGCGAGCGCGTCGACTGGGACGTGCTCGCGCTGCAGTCGATGGTCCGGCAGGGATACTTCCTGTCCGACGAGACGCCCTACCTCGGGGTGAGCGCGCTGCCGCCGTCCTCGTCGGTGACCGTCAGGGGCGGCACCCGTACGATCACCACGACTCCGCTCCCGACGGCCGTGCCGGCACCGGAGTCGCGCAGGCGGAAGAAGGAGCTCGTCGGGGAGCTGGCCGAGGCGCTGCTGGCCACCGTGGAGCCGCTGCGCGCGGCGGGGGAACCGGTGAACCTCGCGCTCACCGGTGGCAGGGACAGCCGCCTGATCGCCGCGGTGCTGCACGCGGCCGGCATCCCGCTGCGCGCGACCACCAACGGCCTGGACACCCACCCCGACGTGATCCTCGCCGGGCGCGTCGCCCAGGCGCTTCACGTCGAGCACACCGTCATCCCCCCGGCCCGCGCCGAGAAGAAGGACGCGATCGTCGTCGAGCACCCGCTCGCGCGGGCCTACGAGACGCTGCGCGCCTGCGAGGGCATGACATCGGCGTACGAATCGGTCGTCGGTTACCTCCCCTACAGCGCCAAGCCGACCATGTCCGGGCAGAGCGGCGAGATCCTGCGGGCCGGCGGCCTGCTGCTGCTCCAGACCGACCTGGGGGAGAAAGCGCTGCGCCGCCGGGTGGACGTGACCTTCCTGCGAGATCCGGCGCTGTTCAGCGAGATGGCCAACGAGCACGCCCGCGAGCTGGCCGGGCCGTGGCGAGAGCGGGCTCCGCTGGAGGCGCTCGACCACATGTACATCTCCTACAAGGTCGGCCGCTGGCACGCGGGGGCGCGGGCGGGCTCGCTGCGCCGGGGCGACCAGATCTGGCCCTTCCTCGACAACCGGGTGGTCCGCGCCGCGCTGGGTCTCGACCAGACCTGGCGGCTGTCGGAGGAGGTCATCTACGAACTCCTCGGCGTCCTGGCCCCGTCGCTCAGGGACATCCCGATCGAGGGCAAGCCGTGGCGGTTCACCGCCGGGAAGCGGTACTACCCCTGGCAGCGTAGGCCGCAGGTGCTGACCGCGCCGAAAACCGGCGGCGGTGGCTGGAACTGGCGGACCAGCCCCGGTACGGAGCTGACCGGCCTGATACGCGACCATGTCCTGGGTCGCCTCGACCTGCTGACGCCCATCGTCAACCCCGACGAGGTTCGTGCGCTGTTCGCCGAACCCGTCCTCAAGAAGCCCAACCAGGCCTGGCATCTCTACACAGTGGCCACCATGCTGGGTGGAGACTATCCCGGCAAGGAACCCGAGGGCCTGCCCAGGATCCACATCCCCATCCCGTCCTGACCCACCCCACGACCGAAGCCGGGGAGGACCAGGCTCCGGTTCCCGATTCGTTCTCGAGCTCCGCGCCCCGCCTGCCCGGTGCCGGACAACGGCACCGGGCAGGCTTCCCGCCGCACCACCGGTCGCCTACAGGACCGGTCGGGGTGGTGGGTGGCCAGCCGGTGGTGCCCGTCCGGGGAAACAGGAAACGCTGCCACGGCAACGCGGCGGCCCGCTGGTCGCCCGCCCGCGCGAATCCGCCTTCCGCCCCTTCCGGGTGATCACGAAAACTTCGCCCCGTTCGAACCGGGAACCTCCCGGCCGCGCACATCACGCGACGTAACACGTACGACGTACGAAGATCGTGTTCGACGAGCACTTCCCGGCGGTGTAGCGCGCTCCACGGGCGGGCGTTTTCAACGGTGACGATGACGGCTCCGACCTCGGCCCACAGCTGGTACCGGGCGGCGTCGAGACCTACGTTCAATCACCGCCCAGTCTGCCCATTATCCGACTTGAGTGAATATAATTCACTTATCCAATTAATTGCCACAACAAGGATGTTGGGCTTTTGTGTGGCGATTCAAATTTACGGAAAGCAAAGAAACGCGCGCCCCTCATCAAGCTTCCACACCTGATTCGATCGACACTTCTCCCGCCACCTCCCGAGCGTTCAAAGAATGGCCGCACAGTGTTTTCGCTGAATGCAACGGGAGAGACAACGCACGTGTCTATTTTCATGAAACGGACCCTTGCGGGCGGCGCGCTCGCCGGGGCCGTCCTTCTTCTGCACTCCCCTGTCCCAGTTTCAGCCGATTCGCAACTTTCGACTTCGGCGCAGGCTCGTCCCGAGAGAATCGAATCCGCCAAGGGAACGCAGGTTGACCCCTGCATTCTGGCGATTTCCACTATTTGCACGAGCTTCATCTCCGTCCCCGGAACAGTTAACGCCCGCGACCTCTCCAGCACCAAGGCAATCATCCAGGGCGCATTGCAGCCGCAGCCGACCTCGGACAGTTCGGCTTATATCCCGCTGTGCAGGTGGCTGGGCCTGCCAATCTTCCTGTGCCGGATTCCCGATGGAGTCCAGGGTCCTGCTGGTCCCGCAGGGCCCAGAGGCCCAGTGGGGCCACGAGGGCCCGCTGGCGCAACCGGACCTGAGGGTCCCGCAGGACCGGAAGGACCCACAGGACCGGCAGGACCCGCAGGCGCCGACGGCGCAATCGGACCCGAGGGACCCGAGGGACCCGCAGGACCGGAAGGACCCGCAGGACCGGCAGGCGCTGACGGCGCAATCGGACCCGAGGGACCCGCAGGACCCGCAGGACCCGCAGGACCCGCAGGCGCCGATGGCGCACCCGGACCGGAAGGACCCGCAGGACCCGCAGGACC
>NZ_JBEXGU010000184.1:0-18161 GCF_040607515.1 Streptosporangium sp. NPDC005286
GGATGGTGGGTGGCCGGGCTGGGCTTCCGTGCGCCGGCCTCTGCCCGCTGAGGCCGGCGAACGGCCTTTCACGGTGCGGTGGACGAGAGGATCACCCGCGGGTCCAGCGTTGGTTGGTGCCACCGGTGCATGTCCAGATCTGGATTCTGGCGTTGTTGGTCGTGGCGTTGTTGGCGACGTCCAGGCACTTGTTCGCGCCGATGGCGGTGATGGTGCCGTCGGTGTTGAAGCGCCACTTCTGGTTGTTCTGGCTGTTGCAGTCCCAGATGAGGACGCCGGTTCCGTCGGCGGTGCCGTTGTTGTTGACGTCCAGGCACTTGTTGCCGTAGACCCGCAGCTCGCCGGCGGGCGTGGGGGTCCACTGCTGGTTGTTCTGGCCGTTGCAGTCCCAGATCACCACCGGGGTGCCGTTGGCCTGGGAGGCGCCGGTCACGTCCAGGCACCGGCCCGACCCCACGCCCTGGATGCGAGACGTGGAAGGCGAGGGCGTGGGATTGGGTGTGCCGCCACTGACCCGGAACACGACGGTGCCGTGGGACGGGACGCTCGCCGAGACGGTGCCGGTGGTCGTGGTGACGGCGTTCGTCCAGGCGTCGCGCAGGTTGAAGGAGTTGCCGGACAGGCCGATGGCGGAGGCGGTGGTGCTGATCGTGGTGGTGCTGCCGCCCTGGTTGAACAGGGCGACCGCGACGTCGCCGTTGCTCAGCCGTTTGGCCAGGATGCGGCGCGTGCCGTCGTTGCTGATCTGGGTGGTCTGAAGGCCGAGCGTGTCCTGGTTGATGGCGATCAGGTGTTGGTTCTTCATGATCGTGGCGGTCGCGTTGTCCATGTTGCGCACGTCGTTACCGGCGATCAAGGGCGCGGCCATGATGGCCCACAGGGCGAAGTGGCTACGCATCTCGGTGTCGTTCATGCCGCCCCGGCCGACCACCATCATGTCGGGGTCGTTGAACTGCCCCGGCGCGGCGTAGCCCGACAGCGGCGCATTGACGTTGACGATGTTCTGGATGCCCATCGGGTAGCCGTTGGTCTGGCCCGTGTCCCAGGCGTTGGTGATGTCCTCGGTCGTGCGCCAGATGTTGGCGACGTCTCCCCAGTTGCGCTGCGGCCCGGTCTTGGAATGGATGCTGTTGGGGTTGATGCTGTAGAGGATCGGTCGTCCGGTCGCCGCCAGAGCGTCCCGCATCTTGGCGAAGGTGCGCACCTGGTCGTCGATGGTGCCGGTGGGGGAGCACCAGTCGTACTTGAGATAGTCCACGCCCCAGGCCGCGAACTGCCGGGCGTCCTGGACCTCGTGGTTGAGGCTGCCGGTCGCGCCCGGGTAGGAGTTGAAGTACTGCGCGCAGGTCTTGTCCAGGGGCACCTGGTAGAGGCCGAACTTCAGGCCCCTGGCGTGCAGGTAGTCGCCGAGCGCCTTCATCCCGCTCGGGAACCGCGACAGGTTGGCCTGGATGTTCCCGGCGGAGTCGCGGTTGGGGTTGAACCAGCAGTCGTCGACGACGACGTACTGATAGCCCAGGTCGCGCATGCCGTTGCTGACCAGGGCGTCGGCCGTCTGCCGGATCAGCGTCTCGTTGATGTTGCAGCCGAACGTGTTCCAGGTGTTCCACCCCATCGGCGGGGTACGACCCACGCCGTTGTTCAACGCCTGTGCCGGGGTGGCCGAGGTGACCGCTGCCAGGGTCAGCATCACGGTGACGGCGGAGGCCGGCAACGCACGTATTCGTTTCCTGCTCATTGACATCACTCCTCAGTGGACAGAGGCGGGGGAATCGGTGATCGGGCCCCTGGCGTGGGCCGGCGCCCCGCACCATGGGCCCGATCGCTACTCGGTCGAAACACGCGGCACGGTCACGGGCCGGCGCAGGTGGCCGCCGGGGTGGTCGGTACGCCGTTGCTGAGGAAGCCGAAGATCGTGCTCGCGTTGGCGCCGAGCGAGCCGTTCCACGTCTCGTTGCGTACCCTCACGTTCGAGCCGGAGCCGGAGCCGGAGCGGACACCTCCCCAGATCTGGGTGATGGTCTGCGAGCCGGGCCAGATCCAGTTGATGGTCCAGCCGTTGATCGCGGAGTTGCCCGCGAGCACGGTGACCTCACCCTGAAAGCCGCCCTGCCACGAATTGGTCACCCGGATGGTCGCGGCGCACGCCCCCGTGGTCGGTCCCGACGGAGTCGGAGTCGGGGTCGGGGATGGGCTGGGAGACGGAGTGGACTGGAACTGGCTGAAGAATCTCCATGTCTCTCCCGGCAGCCATGTTCTGGAACCGCTGTCGCCGGGTGCCCCGTCCTGTGGGGCGGCGATGTGCCCCTCGTCGAAAGCGGCCCAGACGACCGGACGGCCGCCCGCGCAGCCCGAGTAAGTGGTGCTCCGATGCGTCAGGCTGCCCTGGCCGGGCTCGGGCGGGTTCTGGGCGGTGCAGCCGTTGTTCCGGACGAACCTGTCTCGCATCGACCGCCCGCCGGAGATGTTCAGCACACCGTCCCTGAGGCCGTGCGCCGCGAAGTAGGCGATCGGCTGGGTGCCGCTGCTGCATCCGCTGAGCTGTCCGCCGGAGTAGACCGCGACGGCGCGGAAGACGTCGGCCCTCGCGCAGGCGAGCGCGTAGCTCATGGCGCCGCCGTAGCTGAAGCCGAGGGCGAAACGCTGCGTTGTCTCGACGCAGAGGTCGGCCTCGATCCGCCGGATCATGTCGTCGACGAAGGTCACGTCTTCGCCGCCGCTGTTGGCCCAGCCGTTGTTGAAGCCCTGTGGCGCGACGAAGATCGTGCTTTCGCCGGCCAGCTGCTGGAGCCCGTAGTAGGACCAGACGTCGCGCTGCACGGTCTGGCCGGTGGCGACGTCGGTGGCGGTGCCGCCCAGCCAGTGGAAGCCGAAGATCAGCCGGTACGGTCGCTGGTTGTCGTAGTTGCCGGGGATTCTCAGGATGTAGCTGCGGTTCTTGCCGCTGCTCTGGATCGTGTTGGTGCCGTTCTGGAGGGTCGGCGTCCTGCCGCACCCGGCGGTCGCCGCGAGGGCGCTGCTCGACGTGCTCGCGCTCGCACTGTGACTTATCGCCACGGCACCCATGGAGAGGATGAGAAGCGCCGCGGCCGTGATGGCGGTGAGCACGGATCTGCGTCTGGACATGGGGTGACTCCTTTCTGTCCGGTCATTGGAAGGAGGCGTCGTCGATGTAGAGCCCGTCGGTTCCGGCGGCTGTCTCGACGTAGAAGGAGGCGTTGGTCAGCGTGCCGGCCCACGACACGGTCGTGGTGCCGGTCAGCTGGGTCCAGCCGTTCGTGTTCACCGCTTGTGCCGGGGTGAGCTGGACGTAGTTCGTCGTGCCGTTGGCGGTGAGTGCCAGGGTCGCCTTCGCGTCGGGGGTGCCGCTCTGTGAGCGCACCCAGACGCTCGTGGTGTAGCTCTTGCCGTTGGTGAGCTGTGCGGTGACGTTCTGGTTGGGGCCTTGCCAGGCCGCCGTGCGCCCGGAGTTGAGCAGGGACCGGCTGCCGGCGTAGGCGACGTTCGTGGCGGAGGACAGGGTGCCGCCGGAGGCCGTCCACCCGGTCGTGCCGTTCTCCATGGTGGCGTTGGTCAGCAGGTTCCCGCCGCCGCTGCCGCCGCTCGGGGTGAACTGCCACCAGTTGAGGTTGAGCAGGTAGCCGCTGCCGCCGGCGAAGCGGAGATACAGGTCGCGGGTTCCGGTGGCCCCGCTCACCGGGCAGGTGACGGTGGTCCAGTTCTGCCAGCCGCCGGTCCCCGGGACGGCACAGGTGCCGACCAGGGTGCCGGTGGCGCTGCCCAGGCGGAGTTCGATGGTGCCGCCGCTCACCCCCGAGGCCACCCGGGCGGTGAAGGACGAGGCCCCGGTGCCGAAGGCGACGCCCCTGACCTTGATGTTGTCGCCGTTCTCGATCCAGCCGACGTTCATGCCGCCTTCGCTGGACGGCTCGGTCTCGACGCCGGTCGCCCAGGCGATGGTCTCGGCCTCCTGGCGTACGAACGGATTCAGCGTTCCCAACTGCGGGGGGCCGGCGGTGGTCATGTTGATGGTCGGGATGGTGCCGTCGGCGTTGTAGGTGAACTTCTCCACGGCGACCGAGCGGGTAAAGCCGCCGCCGCCCGGCAGGGCGCCGTTGTGGTAGAAGAAGTAGGATCCGCCGTTGAAGTCGACGATTCCGGCGTGGTTGGTGAAGCTGCCGCCCTGCCGGGGCATGATCGTTCCCCGGTAGGTCCACGGCCCGGTGGCGCCGGGGGCTGTCGAGTAGGCGATGAACTCCGAGCAGCATTCGGCGGCGAACACGTTGTAGTAGAGGCCGTTGCGCTTGAAGACCCAGGGCCCCTCTTCATAGAGGGTGGGACGGCTCGTGTTGCCGCTGCGCGCGCCGAATCCCGCGGCGGTCAGGGGGATCTGGGTCGGGCTGCCGGAGAAGGAGATCATGTCGGTGTTCAGCCGGACGTACCAGAGGTTGGGGTTGCCCCAGTACAGGTAGGCCTGACCGTTGTCGTCGATGAAGACCGTAGGGTCGATCTCGCCGTTCCTCACCAGCGGACGTCCGATGGCGTCGCGGAACGGGCCGGTCGGGTTATCGGCGACCGCGACGCCGATGGCCATCGAACCGGAGGCGCGGTCCCGGACCGGCACGTACCAGTAGAACCTGCCGTTGCGATAGGCGACCTGGCCCGCCCAGGCGTTGGCGTCGGCCCAGGCGAAGGTGGCCAGGTTCATCGGGGAGCCGTGGTCGGTCCAGTTCGCCATGTCCGACGACGAGTACACCCGCCATTCGCGCATGGTGAAGTACGTCGAGCCGTCCTCGTCATGGCCGGTGTACAGGTAGACGCGGCCGTTGTGGACGAGCGGCGCCGGGTCGGCGGTGTAGATGGTCTGCACGATCGGGTTGTCGGCCCTGGCCAGGGACGGCAACAACGTGGTCAGCAAGAACAGGCTCACGGTCCAGAGAACCAGGTGGCGAGATCTCCTCCTGGCCCTGCGAAGTACGGGTTTCACCTGTCGTCTCCCTCAGGCGGATGTTTGGCGGTGGCCCCGGACGTGGCGGGTCGGAGTGTTCGCCACGTCCAGGGCGGTTCAGGGGGTGATCAGCAGGGGGAGTTGGTCTGGGTCAACAAGCCCATGCGCCAGGGCAGGCGGCGTGATGGTGCAGATCTCATGGCGATCCTTTCGAGGGTGGACCTCAGGCTGGGGAGTGTGTGCCCGACCCCGCATTCCGTCGCTATGTGAGCGCTGACGTTTCCGCGTGACCCGGGCGGGCTCGGTCTTGCGCCGAGCCCGCCGTGCCGGCTCCATCCGGTCCTGATCGCGTGCCGTGACTGCGCTCACCCGATGGGGCGTACGCCTTTGCGGTGAACGTCAGGAACGCTCGAGCCGGACCTGTGTCACGCCGTCAGCGCTGTAGTGTCAGCAGGCCCGGCCGGTAGGGCAGGAGGCCGTAGTCGCCGCCGGAGTTGGGGCTGCGTCCCTGGTAGAGCAGCTGCAGATTGCAGGGGTCGACGGTCATGGTCTGATCGGCGCTGGTGCGGATCAGTTCGCCGTGGCTGATGTCGTTGGTCCAGGTGGCGCCGCTGTTGGCCTTGCCGGCGAAGGGGTTGCTCTCGGTCGCGGCCTGCGGTGTCCATGTACCGTTCAGACTGGTGGCCGTGAAGGAGCGGAAGTAGCGGCCCTGCGAGCCGATCGCCTCGACGATCATGAGGTATCGGTTCTGGCCCTGGAGCTTGTAGACCTGAACGGCTTCGAACAGGTTGTTCGTCGTGTCGCTCATGATCACCGTCGATGTCGTGCCGAAACTGCCCGGGAAGTTCCCGATGGGCATGTCGGCCCGGTAGATCTTGCCGTTGTCGCCGGCGAAGAACAGGTACATGTTCGTGCTGTCACCGATGAGCGTCTGGTCGATGGGTCCTGTTCCGGAGCCGGTGATGCTTCCGGAGAAGAGGACCTGCTGCGATGACCAGCCGTTCGGATTGGTGGGGTCGCTGGAGGTCCGGTAGGAGAAAGCGGTCCCGCCCCACTGGTAGGCGAGCACCCAGATGTTCCTCGGGGCGAAGTAGAAGAGCGTGGGCGCGACAGTGGAAGCAGACATCGTGTTCTGGCTGGCCGAGGCCATGTCGGACCAGTTGGTGAAGAGGCCGAAGTTCATCGAACCCCAACTCGTGCCCGTGTCGTGCGTCGTCGCGTAGACGAGATGCCTGCCGTTGTAGGGGGCGGTGGTGAAGTCCTTGAGCGAGACCCACCCCGACTTCGGGGTCGCCAGTGAGCCCGTCGATGTCCAGCGGTACGTCGAGGGAAGAGCGCACGTGCCGGTCGGGGTCGGCGTGGGGGTCGGGTTGGGCCCGCTGCCGACCTGGACGAGTTGCCACTGCTGGTTGTTGCCGCCCCAGTCGTCGTACTGGACGATGTTGGCGCCATCGGCGGTGGAGGCGCCTTGGACCTCCAGGGCCTTGTTGCTGTGGCGGCTGATGAAGCGGACGTAGCCGCCGGTGGAGTCGGCCAGGCGCCACTGCTGGTTGGTGCCGTTGCCGTCGGCCCACTGGACGATCGAGCCGCCGTTGGCGGTCGACCAGTTGTAGACGTCGAGGACCTTGCCGGAATGGCGGGACTTGATGCGGTAGTAGCCGCCGCCGCTGTCGACGAACTGCCACTGCTGCTGGTTGCCGTTGTTGCGGGTCCACTGGGTGATGCGGGCGCCGTCGTTGGTGGCCAGGTTGTAGACGTCCAGGGCCTTGCCGCTGTTGCGGTTGACCAGGACGTACCAGGCGTTGGTGTCGACCGTCGCCGCGTTCGCGGATTGGACGGCCACGAAGAGGCTCATCAGCAATGTGGCCGCAGCCACGATGACGGCCAGGGGTCTTATTCTCATGATGTACTCCGATTTCATCTGACGCGGAGCGATTGGGTGGTGGGGTGGTTCTTATGGGGTCGTGAGGTCGAAGCGGCGCACGGTCACCGAGCCACCGAGGGACTGGGTGGTGTGGTTGAAGATCCCGAAGCGGTAGCCCATGAAGAACTGCCAGGCGTTGTTCAACGTGAAGGCCGGTCCGAACGAGGTGAAGTTGGTCCCGTCGGTGCTGTAGGAGAAGCGGGCCTGCCGTCCGGAGCCGGGCCGGATGTCGGCGTTGACCCGCAGCCAGATCCGGCCGCCGGAGACGTTGGCGCTCGCCGCCTCGGTGCCGGTGCCGGTGGTCTGCCAGCTGCTGTTCATGGTCAGCCCGTTGGTCATCACGACGCGGGTCGTCCCGTTGTCGCGTTTGAGGCCGATCCAGGCCGACTGGTCGCGGAGCATGGCCAGGCCGCTGCGGTCGCCGTTGGCCATCTGCGAGTAGTCGAGCTCGATCGTCGCGGTCGACGACGGCCCCTGGATGCGGTGGGTCAGGGTGTTGCGGGCGTTGTACAGGTCGCCTGTGACGGTCGCGGTCTGCAGCCGCAGCCCGTTGCCCACCGACCACCTGGTGTTGTCGGGGTTGTGGTTCCACTCCCACTGATGGCCGAGGGTGCTCGACGTGAACGTCTCCGAGCCGATCATCGACCGCACGGTCTTCGAGGTCTGGATGTTCGGCTTCGGGTAGTTGACGCCCCAGCCGCCGTTGACCGTCTGGACGGTCGGCCAGCCGTCGCCGGTCCAGGTGATCGGCGCCAGTGCCGGTACCCGGCCGCCGGGATAGGCGTCGACGAACGACATGTAGTACCAGGCGCCGTTCTGGGTCTGCACGAGCCCGCCCTGGTGGGGCACGCCGCCGCCTACGAGCGGGCCCGGCATGTTCAGCAGGACCTGGCGCATCTCGTACGGGCCGAACGGGCTGGTGGAGCGCAGGACGTACTGGCCGTTCGCGGGCCGGGTCAGCCAGATGTAGTAGTAGCCGTTGCGCTTGTAGAAGCGGGCGCCCTCCAGGGTGCCGACGCTGGAGGGGGTCTGGAACACCTGCTGGGCGCGCACCTGGCTGAGCCCGTCGGCCGAGAGCTGGGCGACGCTGATCGTGCCGTTGCCGTAGGCGACGTACATCGTGTCGTTGTCGTCGACGAGTAGGCCGGCGTCGTAGTAGCAGTTGTTGATCTGGGAGCGCTTGGTCCAGGTGCCGTCCACCGCCGAGGCGGTGTAGACGTAGGTGCGGTTGAACTCGACGCAGCCCATCCAGTAGTACGTGCTGTTGCTCGGCCGGTAGTTGAGGGTCGATGCCCAGATGCCCTTCACGTACGCCCGGCCGCCGTTGAGGTCGTAGGCGTTCGAGTTGAAGTCGAGCCGGGGGACCGAGTGGCCGGCGTACTCCCAGTCGACCAGGTTGTAGGAGCGCAGGATCGGCGCGCCCGGCGAGTAGTGCATCGTCGAGGCCGAGTAGTAGTAGGCGTCGCCGACCCGGATGATGTCGCCGTCGGCGAAGTCCTGCCACACGACCGGATTGGTGTAGTCGCCCCCCGTGGTCGGCGTTGGTGTGGGGGTCGGGTTCGGTTCGCTGCCGACCTGGACGAGTTGCCACTGCTGGTTGTTGCCGCCCCAGTCGGTGTACTGGACGATGTTGGCGCCGTCGGCGGTGGAGGCGTTCTGGACCTCCATCACCTTGTTGCTGTTGCGGTTGATCAGGCGGATGTAGCCGCCCGTGGAGTCGGCCAGGCGGAACTGCTGGTTGGTGCCGTTGCTGTCGGCCCACTGGACGATGGCGGCGCCGTCGGCGGTGGAGAAGTTGTGGACGTCCAGGACCTTGCCGGAGTGGCGGGACTTGACGCGGTAGTAGCCGCCGCCGGAGTCGACGAACTGCCACTGCTGCTGGTTGCCGTTGTTACGGGTCCATTGGGTGATCCGGCCGCCGTCGGCCGTCGACAGGTTGTAGACGTCCAGGGCCTTGCCACTGGTGCGGTTGACCAGGACGTACCAGGCGTTGGTGTCGACGGTCGCCGCGTTCGCGGACTGGGTCGTGAGAAACACGCCCACGAGGAGCAGAGATGAGAGAACCGCGAGCACACGTCTCACAGGAACCTCCAGAGGTCGTTGTTCGAGCCGTTGTCGTCGGCGAGCACGATCTGCGCGCCCTGGGCGGTGCCGGCCAGACCGAGGACCCGGCCGCCGTTGGCGCACTGGATGCGGAAGGTGGCGTCGCTGCCGTAGCGCAGCCGCCAGCGGTGGTCGTTGGTGCCGTTGTCGGCCCACTGCACGACCCGGGAACCCGCCGCGGTGGCGGCGTTCTCCACCCCCAGCACCTTCTGGCTGTTGGAGTTGCGCAAGCGCAGGTAACCGCCGGTGTCGACGACGGCCGTCCAGAGGTGGTCGGCGGTGCCGGTGTCACCCCACTGAACGACGAGCGCGCCGTCGGCGATGGACATGTCGGTGACCCCGAGCACCATGCCGGTCGCCACGTTCTGGACGCGGCGCGCGCCGTTGGGCACGAACCGCCACTGGTTGTCGGCCGAACCGTTGTCGGGGTCCTGGACCGCCTGGGCGCCGTTGGCGGTGGAGCCGTTCAGGATGCCCAGCAGCTTCGAGCTGTTGGCGTTGCGAATCTTGACCGAGCCGTCGCCGACGTCGGTGATCGTCCACCGGTGGTCGGCGGTGCCGTTGTCATCCCACTGCAGGATCCGGGCGTTGTCGGCCGTCGACATGTTCTCGACGCCCAGCACCTTGCCGCTGTTGACGTTGCGGAACCGCAGCCCGTTGCCGTCCACGATCGGCACCCAGTCATGGTCGGCGGTGCCGTTGTCGGTCCACTGCAACGCCAGGCCGCCGTCCGCGGTCGACATGTTCTGGATGCCGAGTGCCAGCCCGCTGGCCGCGTTGATCAGCCGGAAGCTCGTCCCGTCGCCTCCGCCGCCCTGCCCCGTGGCGTTCCAGTAGACGACGTAGTTGTGGTTGGCGGCGTCGTAGAACGGACCCAGATTCACCGATGCCCCGTTGGCCGTGGCCGTGAACGCCAGCGCCGAGGTGCTGGTCCGGGTGATCGTCGAGGGGGTCAGTGCCGGCGCAGACGACAGGGATGTGCTCCCGTAGTCGCCCGACAGCACGACTGGGCCGTAGGTGACGGCCTGCAGGTTCGGGTTGTCGTTGGCGGCCTTCAGGACCACCCGCATCGGGAGCCGTACGGTCACCGTGTCGCCCGACGTCCACGACCGGGTGATCGAGGCGTAGGTGCCCGGGGTGGTGACGACGTTCTGCTGGACGCCGTTGACGCTGATCGTCGCGCCCTGGGTCCAGGCCGGGATGCGGACCCGTATCGTCCATGACCCGCTCACATTGCCGGTGACCTGCAACGACGTGGTGTCGCTCACCGGATACGACGTCGTCTGGGTGACCGTGATGCCGCGCTGTGACCAGTTGAGCGTGGAGGGCGCGAACAGGTTCACGAACAGCGTGGTGCCGTTGTGGAAGTAGATCGAGTCCATCAGCTTGGTGTTGGTCTCGATGCCGGTGCCCTGGCAGCACCACATCGAGTTGTAGTCGGTACTCCACGTGCCGCCGCCCCAGGCCGGGCCGACGCCTCTCCTCCCGCCGGGGTTGAGCGGGGTGAAGTAGGTGACGTGGCCCCGGCTGTCGGCCGGGTTCTGCTGGCCGAGCAGGTGGTTGAGCAGGGCGTTCTCGAAGTAGTCGAAGTAGTCGGCCCGGGTCGGCGACAGCGTCCACAACTCCCGGGTGAGCTTGAGCATGTTGTAGGTGTTGCAGGCCTCGCCGGTGTCCCTGGTCAGGTGCGCGGCGATGGCGTTGGGGGCGCGGAAGTGCTCGGCCTGGCTGTTGGAGCCGTTGGCGTAGGTGTGGGCGTTGATCGTGATGGCCCAGGCGTTGGCGGCGATGTCGCGGTAGCGGGTGGTTCCGGTCGCCTTGTACTCCCGCGCGGCGCCGATCCATTTGGGCACCTGCGTGTTGGCGTGCAGGCCACTGAGCCGGTCCTGGTTGGAGGCGAGCGGGTCGAACACGGCGGCGTGGTCGAAGCGCTGCGCGACCGTCAGCCAGCGGGAGTCCCCGGTCATCTGGTACAGGTCGGTGAGCACGGCGTTCATGCCGCCGAACTCGGTGCCCAGCATGGCCTGCGTCTGGCTGGAGGACAGGCGGCCGGTCCGGGTGTCCACCCATCCGGCGAGGGCCAGAAGCACGGTCCTGGCCTGGGTGTTGCCGATGTGCCGCCACACGTCCAGCAGCCCGGCGAGGGTCTTGTGAATGCAGTAGTACGGCACGTTGCCGTTGCTCAGCGTGCGGTTCTCGACCGCGGTGATGTCGGACTCGGGGAAGCCTGACAGGTAGCCGGTGGTGAACCCGGCCGCGCCGTTGTTGGCCTGGCATCTGGCCAGCTCGGCGACCATCTGGTTGGCCTTGTCCCGGCAGGTGGTGTCTCCGAGTACGGCATAGGCCTGCGCCCAGGCCGTCAGGAAGTGGCCCTGCATGTGGGACCGGAACGGGAAGCTGGGCGCGTCCCAGCCGCCGTTGGCCGCCGCGCCGTTGGTGGACAGGCGGTGGTTGGCGCGGAAGACGTACAGCAGCCGGTCGACGTCGACGAAGCGCAGGTAGTCGAGAGTGCGGTTCTGGTTGTCCAGCCAGCGGCCGGAGGTCAGCCGGACCTGGCCGAGGTCGAACTCGTAGGCCGAGACACCGACTTCGGATCTGGCCCACGGGAGCGCGGCCAGAGCATGAGACGTGCCCACCACCTGGCCGACGGCCGAGAGCGCGGCGGTCGCGCCCGCGGCCCGAAAGAGTTGGCGACGGCTCAGGGACATGGGGAAGCTCCTTGGGGCTGGGGGTGAGGTGGCCGGTCGAAGCCACCACGGTCGGCTATCCATTTCACGCGGTCAGGCCGTTGGCGCGGCTGGCCACGGCTTTTGGTGCGTAGGTGCCGCGCTCGAAGGAGGTGTTAGCGATAACATTTCACTCATGAGGTAACCCGGAAGGTCGCGTCCTGCCGGTCGGCGGCGCTTGATGACGAACTGATCGGGTCGATGCGCAGCACGTAGCCCTGGTGCCGCAGATGGTGGGTCGGGAAGTTGTACGACCGGAACGACGACCAACTCCCGTCGGCCAGCCCGGCCACGCGATAGAACGTCGCGTCGGCCCGGAAGGTCGCGGAGTTGTCGTTCGGGTCCAGCCGGATCGCGTAGTTGTTGTGGCGCAGGAAGCTGCCGGGCACGCTCACCGACTCGAATGACACCCCGGCCGAGTCGGCCAGGCCCGGCACCATCCGCCACATCTGGTCCCGGTACGGGTCGAACGGGTAGGGGGCGATCCGCCCGATCCGGTCGGCGTGCCGTACGAAATAGTCGGGGAAGTTCGACGACTTCAGCCGCACCCAGTTCGGCAGGCCCCACCGGGAGACCAGGGCGTTGTACTCGGCGTCGGTGATCCCGGCGATCGAACCGTGCTTGGAGTTCATCGGCGGGGTGTAGTCACGCTGGTTCATCGCCGACCACGCGTTGGCGCCGATGTTCGATGACGACCACAGGTAGTAGTCGTTGTTGACCGGGCTGAAGGAGTCACCCCACAGCCGCCAGCCGCCGTCGTTGGACCTCTGGAGCAACGGCGCCTCGATGGCGTTGCCGATGCGGATCCCGCTCGTGTAGGTCGTGAAGCTGTTGGGCTGGCCCGTGGCGGAGCGGGCGCCGTACAGGTTTCCGTCGTTGAGGTTCTTGTAGTAGAGGTACGTCGTGGACCCGTCGACCACGATGTCGCCGTCCAGCACGTTGAAGCCGGGGCTGAAGAAGGTCTGCTGCGCGCTGACCGACTGGAAGTCGGCGGTGTAGTTGACCGCCAGGATGTCCCGGCCGCCGGTGTTGAACGAGTAGACGATGCCGTACTGCCCGCGAGAATTGTCGCGGAAGACCGTCGGGGCCCAGGTGTGACCATTCGTCGTGTGCATCCGCAGGCGGCGGTAGCCGGTGAAGTCGGTCAGGTCGACCGAGTCCCAGACATGCAGGTACTGGCTGGGCGTGCCGAAGTTGAGGCCCTTCAGGTCGGTGGCGACGACGACGAAGGTGCCGTCGATCTTCCGGAAGATCTGCGGGTCACGCAGGCCCTGCTGACCGGCCGTGGGGGTGACCACGGGGTTGTTCTGGTTGAGAGGCGTCCAGTTCAGGCCGTCCCGGCTGGCTGCCAGGTGCAGGCCGTAGTCGGCGGCCTGCTGGTTCGGGGATTCGGTGAAGTAGCCGAAGACGTACGCGGTGTTCGCCGCGTACGCCGCTCGGGGGAAGCCGACCACACCGGTGGTGGCGAGGGCGGCCGACGTCAGGGCGGCCTTGCCGAACTGCCTGCGGCTCAGGGACACGGGCGTTCCTTTCTGGGGGTTTTACCGGCGGGGAGTGCCCGGTCCCGTCGTCTGACAGATGACGGGACCGGGGCGTGGCGTGAGGTCAGGACACGCCGCAGGTCCGGCCGTTGAGAGCGAACGATGTGGGTTTGCCGGTATTGCCGCGGATGAGGTCGAAGAGGGGTCAGCAGGTGGAGTTGGTCTGGGTGAGCAGACCGAGCTTCCAGGGAGAACCCGTTCGGGAAGTTCGCAACCGTCGTCTGCGAGCGGTAGAGGTGGCCGTTGTCGTCGGAGGAGAACAGGTGGCAGTTGACGGTGTCGCAGGTCACCCACATGTCGACCCAGTAGCCGTTGCCGATGTTCTGCCGGATGATGTCGGGCATCCCGGAGTAGAAGTGCCGGGGTGCGCTCCACGACGCCGGGTTGGAGATGTCGGTGGTGGTCGAGTACGACGCGTTACCGGTCTGGTAGACCAGGCACCACAGGTTCTGCGGCGCGAAGTAGAACACCTGGGGGGCGGCCCGGTACCCGGTGAGGTGGCGGCCACTAAAAACTGTTATCGCTAACATTTGAGGCTCCAGATCTCCATGGCCTGCTCCCGTGGATGTGTTGTCGCGGAGTACATCCGACTGTCCGATCCAGGTCAACGAGTCACAACCCTCGCTGACCTGGGCATTGCCACTGACACGTTTCCCGGCCTGGGCATTCGTCCGGTGGGAGATCACGTCGCGCTGCCCGCGCATGTGAAAGTTTCACAGAAGTTACCAGTTGGCAACCGTAGAATTCTGGCCGAATCTGGCTAACTTCCTCGACGGACCTTGATGGATGACTCGGGACGCCCGAGCCGATCGATGGAAATTCTCCGGCTGACTTCCGACACCTGCCGGATCAACGATCGTTCCAAGCGTCTGGCGAAGCGGGCTGGAAAGGGGGAGGAACAGCGGAAACGGCCATAACGAGAGACCGAAAGCCGCCCGGATACACTCCCGATATGACCTCGACCGAGGAATCCCCCCACGCCGACTCGGCCCCCTCCGAACCACTGACCCTCTCTCAGCTCGCCGAGCTGGCCGGAGTCTCCATGGCCACCGTCTCAAAGGTCGTCAACGGCCGCTCGGAGGTTGGTCCGGAGACCCGCGCCCTGGTCGAGGGCCTCATCCGAGAGCACGGTTACCGCAGACAACGCCGCCGCATCAAACCGGCGGGCCTCATCGAGGTCGTCTTTCACGAGCTGGCGGGCGACTATCCGATAGAGATCGTCAAGGGTGTCCAGCAGGTCGCCCGGCGGCATGGCCTGAGCGTGGTGATCTCCGAGCTCGGCGGTCGGCATGCCCCGGGACACCGGTGGATCGAGGACGTGCTCAGCCGCCGCCCCACCGGTGTCATCACGGTGTTTTCGGGTCCCACGGATGACCAGCGCGTGCGGCTGGCCACTCGCGAGGTTCCCTTGGTCGTGCTGGATCCCGCCGGGGATCCTGGCCGCGGCGTACCTTCGGTGGGGGCCACCAACTGGAGCGGTGGCCTGGAGGCCACCCGTCACCTTCTCGAACTCGGTCACCGCCGAATCGCGATGATCACGGGGCCTGAGTACGCGCTTTCCGGCCGGGCACGCCTGGACGGTTACCGTGCCGCCCTTGATGCCGCCGGCGTGCCGGTCGACCCCGACCTGATCTGCCAGGGGGCGTTTCAGATCGAGGACGGCCTGGCCCACACCCGCCGACTGATGAAGTTGCCTGAGCCACCTACTGCGATCTTCGCGTCCAACGACGGCCAGGCCGTCGGCGTCTACCACGCTGCCCATGAGCTGCGACTACGCATCCCGGACGACCTCAGTGTGATCGGCTTCGACGACATGCCCCCCTGGCGCTGGGCCATCCCGCCGCTCACCACGATCCGCCAGCCCCTGATCGAGATGGGCGCCACGGCCGCCACCATGCTGATCAACCTGGCTGAGGGGGAGTCGCTTCAGCAGAGGCGAGTGGAGCTGGGCACCGAGCTCGTGATCCGCGAGAGCACGGCTGCCTTTCAGGGGAAGCCGAAAATGCCTGTGGATCTTACGTAAGTTTCTGTGGCATGAACGGTCGACGCGGCCGTAACGCACCTGGCGTTGCCAGCAGGGTTGTTAACGCAAATGCCCATCTCTCGCTGATCGTTGCTGTTCGCCGGTGCCTGAGGAACCGGTGACCCGGCTTGGCGTCCGAGCATGAAAGGCCGGTGTTGCGGCGGTCGTCGCCCCGCACCAACACGAGCGACGCGCCGCCGAGCCGGGCGACCTCGTCAGGGGGAAACGGCTGTGGGGAACATCGGTACAGTCGTTGGCGCTGAGAACGATCATGATCCGGCTGTAGCCGGAAGGCGTTGACACGGTTCTCGTATTCGCGGCGGGCCTTGCGCTGTGCCGGGATCGCCGGGGTGCCCTGGGTGCCGCGCACGAGGCGGAACATCTCGGAGATATGCACGATGTCGCCGGGCCGCGCGTACGCTGGCAGCTCGCCGAACTTCGGCCGCTGGAGCGGGTGGATCCGCGAAGCCGATGCAGGAGCTCCGGCTGAGCCCGACCGCACGGTCCCAGCTCCGGTAAATACGTTGCGGGGTCCGAAACGGGCGGGGCATGCTGGGTCGATCGAGCGGCGGAGAGCGCTGCCTGGACTAAGGAGGGCTGACGGATGGCCATCACTGCGCTGCGGCATGTCCGCATCAGTCCCACCTCTTTGTTCAGGAGCACACCCGTTGTCTTCCGAGTACGAACTCTCTGATACCTACTCCGACCTCGACTCCCACCGGTCCGAATTCACCGGTGACGAGTCCCGACCAGATCCGGCCGCAGCCTTCGTCTTCAAGTTCCATTCGGTCGACGAGGAGCTGGGCCCGGATCAGCGGTGGTCCACCTGGCTGGAGGTCGAGCGCGGTTCTCGCGGCCCGGAACCACGCCCCTCGTGGGTTGTGACGGAACAGGCTGCGATCGACACCGAGCTTGGCGTCCTCAAAACCGGCAAGGAAGCCGACGTCTTCCTGCTCGAACGGGCCGTCGAAGCCATCGGCGACAACCCGGCGAAGTCCTCGCTGCTGGCCGCGAAACGGTACCGCACCGAGGAGCACCGGTCCTTCCACCGCAGTACGTCGTACGTCGAAGGCCGCCGTACCCGCAACAGCCGCGACAGCCGGGCGATGGCGAAGAAGACCTCGCACGGCCGTAGTGTCGCGGCCGGTCAGTGGGCATACGCCGAATGGGACGCCCTCAACCGGTTGTGGAGGGCCGGCGTCCCGGTGCCGTATCCCGTGCAGGTGGACGGCACCGAGCTGCTGATGGAGTTCATCGACGACGGCGAGGGCGGTGCCGCGCCCCGGCTCGCCCAGGTCCGGCCGTCGAAGGAGCTGCTCGGTGTGTACTTCGAGCAGCTCCGCAACGGCATGCGTGAACTGGCCCGCGCGGGGCTCGCGCACGGCGACCTTTCGCCGTACAACGTCCTCGCGCAGGCCGAGCGGATCGTGATGATCGACCTGCCCCAGGTCGTCGACATCGTCGGCAACCCGAAGGGCATGGACTTCCTGATGCGCGACTGCCACAACATGGCCACGTGGTTCACGAACCGCGGGCTCGAGATCGACGAACAGGAGCTGTTCGCCGACCTGCTCACGATGGTGTTCTGATCGCATTCTGCACGACAACACACTCGGACACCGACAGGTCTATCCGGAACCTACATCAGAAACTCCACCGGCACGACCGGACCTTAGCCAGACCCAGGGACCGCCCGACGGGGTTTCGCCGAACCCCAACGAACGAGCGGATCATGCACTAAACGGCCCTCCACTCGGGAAGCTGCGATGAGACCCCGAGTAGCTCTGCGTAGTGTTCCGATTTCGTCACGCTGCGATCACGTCACAGGCCCGAAGCCCTTAACTACAAGGCCTTGGCCTTTAGGCGAGTGGCTCCGTGGCATCCGGCCACGGAGCCTCCGCAAAAACCCGTTGGCGGACCGCGGCGACCACTGCTAGCTTTCCGGAGGCCGTGCAAAAGAACGAGGAGGTGGTACCCGTGAACGCAGTATCGACATGGGTGCTCCCCTCTGGGGTCACGGTCGGACGGTAGGTCGTCCGGGAGCGCCGTTCAAGAGCACTCCCGAAAGGCACGACCATGCAATTCACTTCCGAACAGCGCCTCGGCGACGGCGTCCTCGAACGCGAATTCACCCTCGGCGAGGTCCCCGGCATCCTGTGGACGCCCGCATCCGCATCCGCACCGGCGCCGCTGATCCTGGTCGGCCACCCCGGCGGGCTGCACAAGATGCACCCCCGACTGGCGGCCCGGGCCCGGCACTACGCGGCGGAGTACGGCTTCGCCGCAGCCGCCATCGAGCTCCCCGGGGGCGGTGACCGGCCCCGTTCGGCCGCCGCCGAGCAGGCCCGCGCCGACCTGCTGCGGGCGATGGAGGCCGGCGAGCCGGTCGACGGGATCGTCGACCGGCTCGTCCTCCCGCTGGTCGAAAGGGCGGTCCCGGAATGGCAGGCGACCCTGGACGCCCTTCTTTCGCTGCCCGAGATCGGCGGCCCGGTCGGGTACGAGGGAGGGGTGATCGCCATCGGTATCCGGCTGGCGGTGGTCGAGCCGCGCATCTCGGCCGCCCTTCTGTTCGCCGGGAGTTTCGTGCCCGGCACCCTGTTCGAGGAGGCCCGCCAGGTCACCATTCCGCTGCAGGTCCTGCTGCAGTGGGACGACGAAGGGAACGACCGGCAGCTGGCCCTGGACCTGTTCGACGCCTTCGGCTCCAAGGAGAAGACGCTGCACGCCAATCTCGGCGGCCACACCGGCGTCCCGTCGTTCGAGATCGACGCCGGAGCCCGGTTCTTCGCCCGGCACCTGAGCTAGTGGCGTGTCACCGAACCTTGCTGGGCTATTTGATCTCGGCGGGTGAGCAGGCCAGCCTGGTCCCGGAGTAGTTCTGGGAGGTGGGCGTGGC
>NZ_JBEXGU010000185.1:0-18141 GCF_040607515.1 Streptosporangium sp. NPDC005286
GTGGTCGCGCGCCGCTTACGGAGTGCTTACGACCACGGCACCGGTAGCGTCGATGGACGCCTACTTGGCGAGGACGTCCTTGGGGACGGGCTT
Organism: Streptosporangium sp. NPDC005286; assembly: GCF_040607515.1. Classification (NCBI taxonomy): domain Bacteria; kingdom Bacillati; phylum Actinomycetota; class Actinomycetes; order Streptosporangiales; family Streptosporangiaceae; genus Streptosporangium; species Streptosporangium sp. NPDC005286. The sequence goes on from NZ_JBEXGU010000185.1 coordinate 94, forward strand.
GTCCTCGGCCAGCGCGTCGAACAGGCGCAGCGCCTTCTCCCGATCCCACTTGACGACCGCCTGACCGTTGATGGTGGGCAGGGAGCCGACCGGGACGACGGTGGTGACCGGGTTGTCGCCCATGGCGAGACCGAGGGAGAGCAGGTCGAAGGCGCCGGTCTCCTCGCCCACGGACACCGAGTCGGCGGCGCTCAGCGCGAGCGGCACGGAGGTGAAGGGGTTGATCAGGACCCCGGGGCTGGCCGCCTTCTTCACCACCGCGGAGAAGAACTGCCGCTGGCGCTGGGTCCGGTCGAAGTCCGGGATGGCACCGGTGGCACGGGTACGGACGTAGCCGAGGGCCGTCCCGCCGTCCATGAGCTGGAGCCCCTTCTTCAGGTTGATCCCGGCCTTGGGGTCCTTGATGGCCTGCTTGACGTCGATCTCGACCCCGCCGATGGCGTCGACGATGCCCACGAAGCCGCCGAAACCGATCTCCATGTAGTGGTCGAGCCGCAACCCGGTCACCTTCTCCACGGTCTTGGCCAGCAACTTGGGGCCGCCGTCCTGGAAGGCGTAGGCGGCGTTGAGCTTGTCGCTGCCGTGGCCGTCGATCGGCACGTAGGAGTCACGCGGCAGGCTGACCAGGGTCGGGCGGCCGTCACCGTCGGGGATGTGCAGCAGCATCATCGTGTCGGTCCTGCGGCCCACGGCCTTGCCCGTGGCAAGCTTCTTACGCTGTGCCGCGGTCAGGCCCTCCCGGCTGTCGGAGCCGACCAGCAGCCAGTTGGTGCCGGGGGTGTCGGCGGGCCGGCCCTCGTAGTCGGCGAGCGCCTCGATCCTGGTCAGCCGGGAGTTGATCATGAAATATCCGCCGATGGCCACGACCAGCAGCACGACGAGCAGCCCGGCGAGGATCCGCACGATCAGCCTGCCCGGACGCTTCGGGCGCCAGCCCGGCAGCCGCGGCCCGCCGCCACCACCCGGGCCGCCGGAGCCGCCGGAGGGGGCGTTCAGCGGTCTGACCGGGCTGGAGCCCGACCTGGCCTTGCCGTACACCCGCGAGCCTCCTCGTGGGGGCGGTACCTCCTCGCCCGCGGACGTCCCCCGCCGGGCGGACCCCGCCGGCCCGCCCGGCAAGGGGTGGGCGGGCTGCCCGGCCGCTCGCTGCGGCGCGGGCCCCGGCGTGGGCGACCGCAGCGCGCGAGTGCGATCGTCGTCTTCGGGCCAGTCAGCCACGTCGTGTCCCGCCACTTCTTGATCTCATGGTGAAAACGTCATTATCGACGCTACGTCGCGGCTCACGCGCATGCCGCAGGGTCCCCAAGGTTTCCCTATGTAAATGTACTCAGACAGGTTGTTAGCCACCGACAATGCGATCGTCTGCTGATCCGGAAACATCAACCCCTACCCGGATCGTTACGGTAGAGAACTACCTCTGCTCGAAAGGATGATCGTGTCCACTCCGGACTCGTGGAGTACCTGCCCGTGCAAACGCACGGGAACCGCTGAACCGACCGGGAGAGCTACCCGGTGAACACGGCTCTGGGCCTGCTGGCCGTACTTCTGCTCACCCTCGCCACCGGCTATTTCGTCGCCCAGGAATTCGCCTTCGTCGCAGCGGACCGCGGTGTGCTGCGTGAGCAGGCCGACTCGGGCGACGTGGCCGCGGAACGGGCGCTGGAGGTGACGGGACGCCTGTCGTTCATGCTGTCGGGCGCGCAACTCGGCATCACCGTCACCGCGCTGCTCGTCGGTTTCATCGCCGAACCCGCCATCGCCACGGTCATCCGCCCCTGGCTGGAGGCCGCGGGAGTCCCGTCGGGCGCCGTGCCCGGCATCGCCGTGGCGCTGGCCGTCGCGGTCGCCACCGTCATCCAGATGGTTCTCGGCGAGCTCGCCCCCAAGAACCTTGGCATCGCCCGTCCCGAGCCGGTGGCGAAGTTCCTCGCCCGCTCGACGTTGATCTACCTGCGGATCGCCGGACCGGTCATCCGGCTGTTCGACTCCGCCGCCACCGGCCTGTTGCGCCGGGTCGGCGTCGAGCCGGTGGAGGAGATCGAGCACGGCGCCAGCCCCGAGGAGCTGTCCCGGATCATCTCCGAGTCCGCCAGCACCGGCGACCTGCCGCCACGGCTGTCGGAGCTGCTTGAGCGCGCGCTGGAGTTCGGCGACCGTACCGCCGAGGACGTCATGGTGCCGCGTCCCCGCGTGGTGCTGCTGAGGGAGGAGCGCCCGATCTCCGACCTGATCGAAGCCGTCCGCAGGCACGGTCACTCCCGCTACCCGGTGCTCTGCGACCAGAACGGCGACGACGTGGTCGGCGTCACCGGCGTGCGCGAGCTGCTCAAGTCGGGGCTGAGCACCGGGACGCTGGAGAAGATCACCCGTCCCGCGCTCCTGGTGCCCACCTCCCTGCCGCTCCCCGTCGTGCTGGAGCGCATGCGCGCCGCCCGCGACGACCTGGCGTGCGTCATCGACGAGTACGGGGGCCTGGCCGGCGTGGTCACCGTCGAGGACCTCGCCGAGGAGCTCGTCGGCGAGCTCGTCGACGAGAACGACCCGGAGCCCGCGGGGGTCGTCGCGGGTGAGGAGGGCACCTGGGACCTGCCTGGCACGCTCAGGCTGGACGAGATCGAGCGGGCCATCGGTCTGCAGCTCCCGGAGAGCGACGACTACGACACCGTCGCGGGCCTCGTGCTCGCCACCCTCGGCCGGATGGCCGAGCCCGGTGACAGCGTGACCGTCACGCTGACCCTGCGGAACGACCCCCTGGAGAACGACGGCGCCGACGAGAAGGACGCGCTGCTCACCGTGCTGTCGGTGCACCGCAGGGTCCCCGAGTGGGTACGACTGTCGCTCGCCGTACCGCAAAAGGACGATCCCGTGGGGGACGCGACGCCGGGAACGGCGGGGAGAGAGGATGATCCGGCGATGACCGCGCCGCAGATGATCGAGCCTGTCCCGGAGACTTCCATGATCGAGCGGAGCGGGGTGAAGCGACGATGAGCACCACCGCCGCCCTACTGCTCGGTGTGGCCCTGCTGATCGGCAACGCCTTCTTCGTCGCCGCCGAGTTCGCGGTGATCTCAGCCCGCAGGCACCGTCTGGAGGAGCTCGCGGGCAAGGGCGGCCGGTTGACCCGGATCGCCGCCCGCGCCGCCGTGCGCGGCGGCAGGGAGCTCTCCCTGATGCTGGCCGGTGCGCAGCTGGGCATCACGCTCTGCTCGCTCGGTCTGGGCATGGTGACCGAGCCTGCCGTCGAGCATCTGCTGGAACCGGTCTTCGGCGCGGTCGGCGTGCCCGAGTCGCTACGGGTCCCCATCTCGCTGATGATCGCGCTGGCGATCATCACCTTCCTGCACATGGTGGTCGGCGAGATGGCTCCCAAGTCGTGGGCGCTGACCCATCCCGAGATCGCCGCGATGGGTCTGGCCCTGCCGTTCCGCGGCTTCACCTGGGTCGTCAGGCCGGTGCTCGCCTCGCTCAACGGCCTGACCAACGGGATCCTGAAGCTGTTCGGCGTGCATCCCAGGGACGAGCTGGCCACCACCAGGACCCCTGTCCAGCTGGCGATGCTGGTCGGTGAGTCGGGCCGGATGGGGCTGCTCGACCGGGACGAGCACGACCTGCTCACCCGGGCCCTGCGAGTCCACCAGCAGCCGGTCGAACGGTTGATGCTGCCGCTGGCCAAGGCCACCTCGGTGCCCGGCGACGCGACGGGCACGCACATCCGCGAGGTGGCCGCGCGCGACGGGCACCTGCGTCTGCTGGTCACCTCCGGCCAGCCGCGCGACGTCCTGGGCGTGGTGCACATCAGGGACATCCTCGTCCGGCCGGATGCCAGCCCCGCGGAGCTCGCCCGGCCGGTGCCCCGCCTGGACAAGGCCACCACGATCCCCGACGCCGTCTCCGCCCTCCAGGACGCCCACGCGCACCTGGGTCTCGTCACGGACGACGGCGGCGAGGTGGTCGGCATGGTGAGCCTCACGGACCTGCTCGGCGAGATCCTGGGCGTCCGGGTGCTCGCGACCCGCTAGTGCGGCGGCCGGGGCCCCTCACCGGCCTCCTGGGCACTCCGTGCCGAGGTCGCCCCCGAGGCGCCCCGCCGTCGCACCCGGTGAACACCGGTGGGTGCCGGTAGGTGCCGCATCTGCGGGACCACCTCGTCCCGGATCGGCCCGCCGATCCATCGACTCGGCGGGCCGGCGGACGCCGCGGGCCGGGGGAGATCATCTCCCCCGGCCCGTTTTCTCTGTCAGCGTAATAAGTCAACCGGCAAACCCATGCAAGTCATCCGAAAGCGATCAGCAAGCGTGGACGGGTAGAACGGGAAGGCGTGCCGCACCGCCCCAAAAACCACAAGACCCATACGTAAGCCCCGAGACTTCTCTATAACGGAGCGAGCGGCTACCTTGATCGATGATCGACTCGGTCCGCCACGAGACCTCATGGATGGCTCAGATGAATGCGCGGTTTCCCAGGAGACGGCAAGACCCCGGTCGCGGTATCCGCGTAACCGGGGTCATGATCTTGTGGGCGAGGAGGGATTTGAACCCTCACGTCCTTTCGGACACACGGACCTGAACCGTGCGCGTCTGCCGTTCCGCCACCCGCCCTTGTTGGGTGCGGTCGAAACATTAGCACGTATCAGCCGGTACCCACGAACCCGGATACGATCCTCCTAGATGCGAAAGCGGAGCAGCTGGGTGCGAGAGAGCGAGGACCGAGCCAACGAGCCCCCAAGCGGCCGCGACCACATAGACGGAGGAGGGGAGGTACCCGGTGGGAGTCCTTCAGCGTTTCGAGCGGAGGCTCGAAGGCTTGGTTGAAGGGGCCTTTGCGCGGGCGTTCAAATCTGACCTTCAGCCGGTAGAGGTCGCCAGTGCGGTCCAACGAGAGATGGACGAGCGGGCGGCGATCGTCGCCCAGGGGCGCACTCTCGTGCCCAACGACTTCGTGGTCGAGCTGTCCACGACCGACAGCGAGCGACTGGAGGTCTACGCGGACAGCATCAGCCACGAGCTGGCCAACCTCGCCAGGGAGTACGCCAAGGAACAGGGATACTCCTTCGTGGGACCGGTCAGGGTCCGCTTCGAGACGGCAGACGACCTCGCGGTCGGCCTGTTCCGCATCCGCTCGGGCGTGATCCGTGGCGCGACGGTCGAGCAGGACGAGATCCGCCAGCCGGTGAGCGACGTGCCCACCGCCAAACCGCACGCGTTCGGAGGCCGCCCCCGCCTGCTGGTGTCCACCCAGGACGACCCGCAGGGCCAGCGGTCCTTCGACCTGACAACCCCGGTGACCCTGCTCGGCAGGGGCACCGACTGTGATCTACGGCTGGTCGACCCGGGTGTGTCCCGGCACCACGCCGAGCTACGGGTGGAGGGTCCCCAGGTCGCGCTCGTCGACCTCGGCTCCACGAACGGCACCTTCGTCAACGGCCAGCCGGTTCGCCGGGTCGAGCTCCAGAACGGCACTCGCGTGACGCTGGGGCGAACGACTCTGGTTTTCCGGCGCGATTAAAGGTAAATAGACGGTCCATGTCCGAGCTCACGCTGCTGCTGATCCGGCTCGCTTTCCTCGCGGTGCTGTGGTTCTTCGTGATTGCCGCGGTCGGCGTGATCCGGACGGACTTGTTCGGATCACGCACGGCCGCCGTCGTCCCCGCGCGCAAGGTTCCCAAGCCGGTGAAGCCCGCGGCCAAATCCAAGAAGGGGGAGCCACGGCAGATGGTCGTCACCGGTGGCCCCCTGCAAGGCACCACCATTACCCTCTCGGAGACGCCCATCACCATCGGCCGGGCGAACGACGCGACGCTGGTAGTCAGCGACGACTACGCCTCCAGTCGGCACGCCCGGCTCTTCCCCCAGGACGGTCAGTGGATCGTGGAAGATCTCGGCTCGACCAACGGCACTTATCTCGACCGCTCAAAAGTCACCCGTCCGACTCCGGTGCCGCTCGGTGTTCCGATCCGCATCGGTAAGACCGTCATCGAATTGCGCAAATGACCATCGCACTCCGTTACGCCGCCCGCTCTGACGTCGGCCTCCTCCGCGAAGGCAACGAGGACTCCGCCTACGCCAGCGGCCGCCTGCTCGCCGTCGCGGACGGCATGGGCGGCCACGCACACGGCGAGGTGGCCAGTTCGGTCGCCATCGCCGCGATGTCCTCACTCGACGCGGACGCCCAGGGAGGTGACCTGCTCAGCACCATCGAGGCAGCGGTACGCGACGCCAACCGCAAGCTGCACGAGATGGTGGGCCGTGATCCCAGCCTCAAGGGCATGGGCACCACCCTCACCGCCATGCTCTGGTCCGGGACCAGGGTCGCCCTGGTCCACGTCGGCGACTCCCGGGCCTACCTGCTGCGCGCGGGAGAGCTCTACCAGATCACGCACGACCACACGCTGGTGCAGTCGCTGGTGGACGACGGCCGGATCACCGCCGAGGAGGCCGCCACCCACCCACAGCGGTCGATCCTGCTCCGGGCGCTCGACGGCAGCGGTGAGGTCGACCCCGACCTGTCCCTGCGCGAGGCCCAGGTCGGCGACCGCTACCTGCTCTGCTCCGACGGCCTGTCCGGGGTGGTGAGCGCGGAGACCCTGCACCACACGCTCTCCACGATCGAGGATCCCGACGGGGTGGTCCGCACCCTCATCGACCTGGCCAACCGGGGCGGTGGTCCGGACAACATCACCTGCGTCCTGGCGGACGTGCTGGAGGTGGACGAGAGCTTCGTCCCGCGCACCGAGGCGGCCGTGGTCGGTGCCGCCGGCTCCGGCATGCCGCGGTCCCAGCCACCGGACACCCCGGCGGGACGTGCCAGCGCGGTCACCATGCCGCAACCGGTCATCGCCGACGACGATCCCGACGAGCCGATCATCAGGGCCGCCGCCAGGCCGGCCAAACGTCGCCGGCTGTGGCCCCTTGTGGCCGCGGCGGGCGGTGTCATCGTCATCGGAAGCGGCCTAGGCTGGTACTTCGGCGGGCAATGGCTGGACGATCAATACTTCGTAGGGGCCAGAGGTAACGAAATCGTGGTTTTCCAAGGCGTGAAGACCAACCTCGGCCCCTTTGAGCTTTTCGAGGTCGCCCAGAGCACCGCAGAATCGATCACGACCCTTGGTGCGTTCCAGCAGGGCCAGGTCCGCGACGGCATCCCCGTCCCCACCGTCGAGGCAGGCCTGAAAAAGATCGAAGAGCTGAAGTCGTCCGCGGCCAAGGCCGAGGAGAAGGCCGAGCCGACCACGTCGCCGAGCGCCTCCGCGTCCTCCACGCCCCGCACCCCCAGGGCCCCCGAACCCGCAAGGTCACAGTGAACCCATGAGCACCCCTAGCGCCGAGCCTGTCCCGCTTCCCGCCAAACGGCGGTTGGCCCAGCTGGCGATGCTCGCATTCGCGGTCGCCATCGTGATGCTGGCGTACGCCAATGTGGGGCTGGCGCTCGACAACCAGGTCCCCGCGGGCATGCTCACCTACGGCCTCGGCCTGGGCGGTCTCATGTTGGCCGCCTACCTGGTGCTGGCCAAGTTCGCGCCCTGGGCCGACCCGCTGATCCTGCCGCTGGTGACACTGATCAACGGCCTCGGGCTGGTGATCATCTATCGGCTTGAGGCGGCCGGCATGGACGGAGCCTCGGCCACCAACCAGCTTCTGTGGACCGCCGTCGGGGTCGTCATGTTCTCCGTGACGCTGATCGTGCTGCGCGACCACCGCGCGCTGCAGCGTCTGACCTACACCGCGGGTGCCGTCGGCCTGGCCCTGCTGGTCTCGCCGCTGCTGCCGTTCCTCGGTCAGGAGATCAACGGCGCCCGCATCTGGATCGGCATCGCCGGCTTCAGCCTCCAGCCGGCGGAGTTCACCAAGCTCGCCCTGGTCGTCTTCTTCGCCGGTTACCTGGTCGCCAAGCGCGACGTGCTGGCCCTGGCCGGGCGGCGGCTGCTCTTCATCGACCTGCCCCGGGCCCGCGACCTCGGCCCGGTGCTCATCACCTGGGGCCTCAGCCTGGGCGTGCTGATCCTGCAGAAGGACCTCGGCTCCTCGCTGCTGATCTTCGGCACCTTCATCGCGATGCTCTACATCGCCACCCAGCGCACCTCGTGGGTGCTCATCGGCATCCTGCTCTTCGTCGGCGGGGCAGTGCTGGCGGGGCTCATCTTCGATCACGTCGCGGCCCGCTTCGAGGTCTTTCTCAACCCGGAGGACCCGGAGCTGTACGAGCGCACGTTCGGCGGCAGCTACCAGCTCATGCAGGGCCTGTTCGGCATGGGCCAGGGCGGCGTTCTGGGCACCGGTCTCGGCCAGGGCCACCCCAACCTGATCCCGCTCTCCTTCTCCGACTTCATCTTCACCGCCGCGGGTGAGGAACTCGGCCTGACCGGGCTGATGGCCCTGCTGATGGTCTACGCCCTGCTGGTGGAGCGCGGCCTGCGCACCTCGATCGCGGCCCGCGAACCGTTCTCCAAGCTGCTGGCGGGCGGCCTGTCGTTCATCCTGGCGTGGCAGGTCTTCATCATCGTCGGCGGCGTGACCAACCTGATCCCGCTGACCGGCCTGGTCACCCCGTTCATGTCCCAGGGCGGATCGGCGCTGCTGGCTAACTGGATCCTTATCGCGCTGCTGGTACGCATGTCGGATACGGCGAGGAAGCCTCCGCCCCAGGCCATCCAGGACGAAGGAATGACGCAGGTGTTCCAGCGATGAACGGTCCCCTCAAGCGCGCGGCCCTGGCCTGCCTGCTCATGTTCGGCCTGCTCATGATCAACGTGAACTACCTGCAGGCCGTGCGGGCGGAGGACCTGCGCGCCGACTCGCGCAACACCCGCAACTTCTACGCCCAGTACGAGGTCGAGCGCGGCCGGATCACCGCGGGCGACAAGGTCCTCGCCGAGTCGGTCGACACCGGCGACGCCAAGTTCCGCTTCCAGCGGCGTTACCCCGAGGGCAAGCTCTACGCGCCCATCACCGGGTTCTTCGCACCTGAGAGCCAGCGCGACATCGAGCGGACGGAGAACCGCCTGCTCAACGGCACCAGCGCCGACCTCCTGATCCGGCGGAGCATCGACCTGTTCACCGCCAAGCGGAGCAAGGGCGCCAACGTCGACCTGACGATCAACCCCAGGGCGCAGGAGGCCGCCTACAAGGCGCTGGGCGCCAGCGGCAAGAAGGGCGCGCTGGTCGCGATCGAGCCGAAGACCGGGGCGATCCTCGCCATGGTCTCGATCCCCACCTACGACCCCAACCCGCTCTCCAAGCCCGACAAGGCCACCGTCAACGAGGCCTACAACAAGCTGGACAAGGACAAGGACAGGCCGCTGGTCAACCGGGCCATCGAGCGCACCTATCCGCCGGGCTCGACCTTCAAAGTGGTCACCATGGCGGCCTATCTGGAGAGCGACGACACCCTTGGCCCGGAGACCCAGGTCGACGCGCCGCAGGTGCTCGACCTGCCCAACACCACCGCCGACCTGCCCAACTACGGTGGCGCGGCCTGCGGTGCCGGGCGCGTGACGCTCTCGTTCGCGCTGGAGAAGTCCTGCAACACCCCGTTCGGCAAGATCGCCATGGAGCTCGGCTACGACGCGCTGCGCGACCAGGCCGCCAAGTTCGGCATCGGCGGCGAGCCGTTGTCGATCCCGCTGCCGGTCGCGGGGAGCGGGATCGGCCCCGAGGAGGACCTGGCGGCCCTCGCCCAGGCGTCGATCGGCCAGCGCAGCAACCAGATGACCCCGCTGCAGATGGCCATGATCGCCGCCGGCATCGCCAACAACGGCGTGGTCATGAAGCCGTACCTGGTGAACAAGATCGCGGATGCCGAGGGCGGCGAGATCGAGACCGCCGACCCCGACGAGCTGGACACCGCGATGAGCGAGGACAACGCGCGCAAGCTCCAGGAGATGATGGTCAACGTCGTCAACAAGGGCACGGCGAGCGCGGCGCAGATTCCGGGCGTGACGGTCGGCGGCAAGACCGGCACCGCCGAGACCGCCAGGGGCCAGGCACCCCACGCGTGGTTCATCTCCTTCGCTCCCGCCGAGGACCCCAAGGTCGCCGTCGCACTGATCGTCGAGTCCGGAAGCGCGGGTGACGACGCCTCAGGTGGTCACACCGCCGCCCCGATCGCCAAGAGCGTGATGGAAGCGGTGCTGGGTAGATGACCGCGTTGCTCGGGGGCCGATACCGCCCGCTGGGGCGTATCGCGTCGGGCGGCATGGGCGAGGTGTGGCGGGCCAGGGACGAGTTGCTCGGCCGCGAGGTCGCGGTGAAGCTGCTCCGTGCGCACGTGGCGGAGGATCCCGCCTTCCGGCAGCGCTTCCGCTCCGAGGCCCGCATCGCGGCCGGGCTGTCCGACCCGGGTATCGCGCAGGTCTTCGACTATGCCGAGAGCGACGGCGTCGCCTACCTGGTGATGGAGCTGGTGCCCGGCGAGTCCCTGGCCGGCATCCTGGCCAGGGACGGCGCGCTGAGCACCAAGGTCACCCTCGACGTGGTCCATCAGACCGCCAGGGCCCTGCAGGCCGCGCACCGCGCGGGGGTCATCCACCGGGACATCAAGCCCGGCAACCTGCTGGTGACCGAGGCGGGCGTGATAAAGATCACAGACTTCGGCATCGCCAGGGTGCTGGAGGCCGCGCCGGTCACCCAGACGGGAGTGCTACTCGGCACCGCCCAGTACGTCAGCCCCGAACAGGCGTCCGGCGAACCGCTGACGCCCGCCACCGACATCTACTCCCTCGGGGTGGTCGCCTACGAGTGTCTGGCCGGCCGGGCGCCGTTCCTCGCCGAGACGCAGGTGGCGATCGCTCTCATGCACATCGGCGAGCCCCCGCCGCCGCTCCCGGAGAGCATCCCGCCCGCGGTCCGTGATCTGGTCATGGCGTGCCTGTCCAAGGACCCGCTGCGGCGCCCGGCCGGCGCCAGGGAGCTGTCGGAACGGGCGGACGTGCTGCTCGACGCACTGGCCGCCACCGACGCCACCGGTCTTGGCATGCTCACCGACCCCTCGGGCTGGCGCGCCGAGCCCGCGACCGAGTGGCCGCAGGAGATCACCTCGGCCATGGCCGCACCCGTCGGCCCCGCCGCAGGTGCGGGCGCGGGCGCGGGTTCCGGGGCGGGTTCCGGGGCTCGCGCCGGTGCGGGCGGAGGTTCCGCGGAGGGCGCCGGCGGGGGTGCCGGGGCGGGCGGGACGCCCCCGGGTACCGGGCCTGCGCCTCATGGGCGTCGTCGCCCGCGCCGGAGAACAGTGATCGTCGCCGTGGTCGCGGCATGCGCCGCCGCGGTCGGGTTGGGCTCTCTGGCGGCCTACGAGCTGACCGGCCGGCCGGGCGGCAGCGAGCCGGAGAAACCGGTCGTACCGTCGAGCCCGGTTATCGAACCGCCGACGGCCACGCCGAGCCGGAGCGCGTCTCCGACGAGCAGACCACCTGTCGCGCCGACGAAGACGGTCCGCCCCTCGGTCACGCCGTCGGCTACGGTAAGCACATCGGCCACGCCCACCGCAACGCCGAGTACGTCACCACCGCCCAGCCCCAGCCCCAGCCCGACGATTCCCACCCCGACGCCCACCACCCCGACGGTGACACCGAGCCCCACACCGAGTACGACTCCCGAACCCGGCGATACAGACCAGCCGAATGGGGAGACGTGATGCGGCAACGGGTCGATGATGGACACCGGTGGCCCAAGAGCCCACCGGCACCCAAGATGAACGGTAAGGGACAGTGCAGGAAATGACTCAGCCCCGACGCCTCGGCGATCGCTACGAGCTTGACGGCGTCGTCGGGCGTGGCGGCATGGCCGAGGTCTATCGCGCCCGAGACATCCGGCTGGATCGGATCGTCGCCATCAAGACCCTCCGCGCGGACCTGGCCAGGGATCACATCTTCCAGGCGCGGTTCCGCCGGGAGGCTCAGTCCGCCGCGTCGCTGAACCACCCGTCCATCGTCGCGGTCTACGACACCGGCGAGGACGTCTCAGAGGGTGCGCCCGTTCCCTACATCGTGATGGAGTACGTCGACGGCCGCACGCTGCGCGACCTGCTCCGGGCCGACCGGCGGTTGCTGCCCGAGCGTGCCGCCGAACTGGTCGACGGGATCCTTCGGGCGCTGGACTACAGCCACCGTGGCGGCATCGTCCACCGGGACATCAAGCCGGCGAACATCATGATCACTCGCAACGGCGACGTCAAGGTCATGGACTTCGGCATCGCCCGCGCGATGGCCGACTCGGCCGCGACCATGACACAGACCGCCCAGGTGATCGGCACCGCCCAGTACCTCTCGCCGGAGCAGGCCAGGGGCGAGCGGGTCGACGCCCGCAGCGACCTCTACTCCACCGGTTGCGTGCTGTACGAGCTGCTGACCGGACAGCCCCCGTTCACCGGCGACTCGCCCGTCGCGATCGCCTACCAGCATGTGCGCGAGGAGCCGATCCCGCCGTCGCAGATCGACCCCGACATCCCCCAATGGGCCGACGCCATCGTGCTCAAGGCGATGGCCAAGGACCCGGCGCACCGCTACCAGAGCGCCGGGGAGATGCGGGCCGACATCCAGCGGGCGATGTCCGGCATCCCGACGGATGCCCAGACCATGGCGCTGTCCAACAACTACGGCTCGGCCACCCGGACGATGCAGGCTCCCGGGCCCGGCGGCCCGGCCACCCAGCGCACCACCGCCGTCCCGGCGTACGAGTACGGCGAGGAGGGGGGCGGGCGCACCGGCGAGCGGGGCCGGCGCCGGCAGCAGAGCAGCAACACCGCGGTCAAGACCGCGGCGTGGATCCTCATCCCCCTGCTGGTCATCGGCGCCTTCGTCGGCGTGGGCTACATGTTCCTCAGCTCCCCCGGCACCCCCACCGCCTCGGGCAAGGTGAAGATCCCTCCGCTGGCCTCGCAGACCATGGAGGCGGCGACCAAGGCGCTGACGGACCTCGACCTGAAGGTGAAGACGGTCCAGGCGTTCGACGAGGAGATACCGAAGGGTTCGGTGATCGACACCGAACCGGCGGCCGACACCGAGGTGGACAAGAACTCCGAGGTGACGCTCAAGGTCTCCAAGGGCATCGAGAAGGTCGAGGTGCCCTCCGTGCTCAACATGACCGTGGAGGACGCCAGGCAGGCCCTTGAGGACGCCGGCTTCCAGGTCAGCCTGCAGAGCAAGCCCTCCAGCCGGAAGCAGGGCATCGTCTTCGAGACCCTGCCCGAGGCGGGCAAGAAGGCCAACAAGGGCAGCACCGTGCGAATCTACGTGCCCAAGGAGGCGGTGGAGGTCCCGAGCGTGGTCAACCTCACCGTCGGGGACGCCAAGAACATGCTCAAGGAGGCGGGCTTCAAGTGGAAGGTCGTCGAGCAGCCGAGTGACCTGCCCAAGGACACCGTGCTGAGCCAGTCTCCCGAGGCGGGCGGCAAGTACCAGCCGGGGACGACGATCACGCTGATCGTGTCGAGCGGGCAGGCGCCCCAGCCGACCGAGCAGCCGACCTACCCGTCCGAAGAGCCCACCATTCCCGACGAGCCGACGGACGACACGCCCACGCAGCCCGACGACGGCACCATCTTCGACGAGTCGCCACCCGACGGGACCTGACCCGGAACACCTGGCGAGCACATGAGAAGGCCCTCGCGATCGCGGGGGCCTTCCTCGTTCCCCGTGACCTTCCGGCATCGCCTGTGCGAGAGCCCGGAAACGGGGAAGAGCCCTTCCGCCACTCGGGGGCGATGGCGGAAGGACTCTCACTGGTCAATCGCCCAGGAAGGGCGCCGCGTTACAACAATCTTTCCAGCCAGTTTCCGAGCAGCCGATGACCGTGTTGGGAGATCACCGACTCGGGGTGGAACTGCACGCCCTCGACGGGGGCCGTACGGTGGCGCAGGCCCATGATCACGCCGTCACCGGTGGTCGCGGTCACCTCAAGGATCTCAGGAACCGTCTCGGGCAGGACGGTCAGCGAGTGGTAGCGCGTCATGGTCGTCGGCGACGGCAGGCCGGCGAAGACGCCGCGCCCGTCGTGCGTGATCGCACTGGTGCGGCCGTGCACCAGTTCGGGGGCCCGCGAGACGGTCGCGCCGTGGGCGATGGCGATGGCCTGGTGCCCCAGGCAGACGCCGAGTAGCGGGATGCCGTGGGCCTCGCAGTAGCCGACGAGCGGGACGCTCACGCCCGCGTTCTCCGGGGTGCCGGGGCCGGGGCTGATCAGAACCCCGTCGAAGCCGGCGGCGTCCTCGACCCTGACCTGGTCACGCGGCCGCACGTCGCAGGTGGCGCCGAGCTCACGGAGGTACTGGACGATGGTGTGGACGAAGCTGTCGTGGTTGTCCACGACCAGGACGCGGCTCATCAGCCCACGCCGGTCGGGTCGAGGGAGATGCGGGGTTCGATCCAGGGGAACACGAAATACCAGAGTACGGCCGCGACCAGGGCGACCAGTACGGCGGCGGTGAACACCCTGACCGTGAGGTTTCCGGGAAGCAGCCGCCAGATCCAGCCGTACACGAGACTCCTTCTCCGGGTTGTCGGGGTTGGTTGCCGGGGCTATTCGGGTCGTCCGAGGCGGTCCTGGCTCCGGTCCAGCGCACCGAAGACGACGAGCCGCTGGGCGGCCGAGTACTTCGGGTGGCAGGTGGACAGGGTGATCGTCGCCCTGGTCGGCGTCTTTCCCGGCTGTTCGGGGACCGGGGCGATGACGCCGATCTCGGTGGGGTCGACGACGCGCCTGCCGGTGACCCGGTAGGTGTAGCGGGCCTCGCGGGCGTCGAGCACGATCTGGTCGCCCCGCTGGAGCTCGTCGATGCGGCCGAACGGGGCGGCATAGGTGGTCCGATGGCCCGAAAGAACGAAATTACCGATTTTTCCTGGCATGGCGGTTCCGGGGTAGTGCCCCGGTCCCATCCGCAGCCGGTCCTGGTCGACGCCCTCCACGACGGCGTACCGGTAGTCGTCGCCGAGCCTGGGAATCGACAGCAGCGCGACCGCCCCGCCCAGCCGGACCGGACCGGGCCCGTGTCCCCGGCCGGCCTTCCCACCCTCGATGAGCTGCCTTTGCAACAGCACCTGCTGCTCCGCGGTGTAGGAGCCGGTGCCCCACAACAGGTAGGCGCAGAAGAGCAGGATGACCAGGCCGGCGGTGATGCTCAGATCGCCCATGACCCTCAACACGGCTCTCACGAAGGGCAAGGCTAGCGACGGGACACCCGCCCGGCGGGAACGGATCACGGGTCCGGCAGAACATTTGCCGCAGTATGGTGCCTCACGGAATCGCCATGGCCCACCTGCGCGGACTATCCTTACACGGGACTTCACCCACCAGCGACTACGCTAATCGACATGGCCTGCGCACGGTCCGGATCGCGCAGGGTTGACGCAGGAGAAGAACCCCAGTGCCCAAGCCCAAGACTCGCAAGAAGCCGGTCTACACCCCGCCGCAGACCTCACAGCAGATCAAGATCAGCCCGCGCTGGCTGGCGCCGGTCATGGTGACCTGCTGGATCGTCGGCATCCTGTGGATCGCCGTCTACTACGTGGCGCCCACCGCGCCCGTTTTCGGCGCCCTCCAGAACTGGAACCTGCTGGTCGGGTTCGCCTTCATCATCCTCGGTGTGATCCTGTCCACCCGCTGGCGTTAGCCTTTTCCACAGGCATTATCCACACCCTGGGGAAGCATCAGGGTGTGGATCAACCGTAGATGCCGAGTTCGGCCTGGACGGCGAACGGCGGCAACGCCAGCACCAGCGCGACCAGAACGACCAGCATCGCCGCGCAACCTCCCCACTGGACGGCGTTGCGGTTCCTGGCCGGGGCGAAGGCGAACACCGCCGCGACCAGGGAGCCGGCGATCAGGCCGCCGAGGTGTCCCTGCCAGCTGATGCCGGGGATCACGAAGGTGATCACAGCGTTGATGCCGATCAGCCAGAGCACACCCTGGACGTTGTAGCCGAGCTTCCTGCCGAGCACGAACAGCGCGCCGAACATGCCGTAGATCGCGCCCGAGGCACCGACCGCGGCGATGCCGAACAGGTAGACCGCGACGGACCCGCCGATCGCCGCGAGGAGATAGAGCGTCAGGAACCTGGCCGAGCCGAGGCGCCGCTCCAACTCGGGACCGATGACGTAGAGAGCCCACATGTTGAACACGATGTGGGTCAGGGCCCAGCCGCCACCGCCGAGCGGCATGTGCAGGAAGGCCCCGGTGATCAGGCGCCACCACTCACCGTCGTAGGCGACGGCGTAGGAGTTCATCGTGAAGTTGGCCAGCACCCAGTCGGTGCGCACGGTCTCGGCGAAGTAGGCCAGGACGTTGAGAACCAGCAGCGCCCAGGTGACCCGGGGCGTGACGACCGCCCGGCCGCCGAACACCGACTGCGCCTGCCTCATGCCCCTGTTGCCCTCCGCCACGCACTCGGGGCACTGGAAGCCCACCGCGGCCTCGCGCATGCAGTCGGGGCAGATGGGGCGCTCACAGCGCTGGCAGCGGACGTAGGTCTCACGCCCTGGATGCCGGTAGCAGTTGGGGACAACGGTGTCGGGGTCGCTGGACGGCTGGGTGGTCATGGTCTGTGGCTGGCCCCTTCGCGCGTTCTGTTATCCCCAGACTGCCAGCCTATTCACGATCCCGAGTGCCCGTACACACATAAACGGCGACTGAGCGACGCCGGCCGGAAACGCGAACGGCGGCCTCCACAGGAGGCCGCCGGGCGAGAGATCAGCTCTGCACGCGCTCGATGGTCACCGATTCCAGGACCACGGGCTCGGTGGGGCGGTCGCGGGCGTCGGTGTCGGTCTTGGCGATGGCGTCCACGACGTCCTGACCCTCGATCACCTCACCGAAGATGGTGTGCTTGCCGTTCAGGTGCGGCGTGGGCACCACGGTGATGAAGAACTGGGAGCCGTTGGTGCCGCGGCCCATCTGGATGCCCGCGTTCGCCATGGCGAGCAGGTACGGGCGGTTGAAGTAGAGATCCGGGTGGATCTCGTCGTCGAACTTGTAGCCGGGACCGCCGACACCCTGACCCAGCGGGTCGCCACCCTGGATCATGAAGCCCGAGATGACCCGGTGGAAGATGGTGCCGTCGTACAGCTTGGCGGTGGACTTCTGGCCGGTCTCCGGGTGCACCCACTCGCGGGTGCCCTCGGCGAGCTCGACGAAGTTGCGCACGGTCTTGGGCGCGTGGTCCGGGAAGAGCTGGACCTTCACGCTCCCGCGATTGGTGTTGAGGTTCGCGATCAACTTCTCAGCCATGATCGGACTGCCCCCTTCAGGTTGTGGCAATGCCTATGCAACGTATTGCTTTTGTAGCGCTTTGACGATTTCGGCCGGAGCCGATCCCTCATGCATCCTCCCACGGGCCGTCATGATTGAGCCGTCTTCGAGCGGGAAGGGGTGGCGACGGGGCCCCAACGAATGGGGAGGTTGTTGTGCCTCTAGCACTGTTTGGAAAGCGCCACATGAAGATCGTGGCTCCGGAAAGGCGGCTGCGCCACGCGAAGGCTCAGGCTGTCCTCGTCGTGGATCGGGTCAGCCCGCTGGCCAGCCAGGCCCGCGACGTGGCCGGCCAGGCCTTTGGGATGGCCGATCATGCTCGCAACGTGGCCGGTGAGAAGATCATCGTCGCACGCGGGTGGGCGGCACCGAGGCTTGACGCCGCCGCGCACTCGATCGAGGAACAGCTCGCGCCGAAACTCAGCGCCGCGCTGTCCCAGGCTGCCGCGAGGATTGATCCCAAGCCCACCAAGTCCCGCGGATGGCCGATGGTCCTGCTGGTCACCGGCGTCGCGATCGGAGCGGCGGGCTACGCGCTGTACCGCAAGAACGCCGACCAGTGGGCGGACACCCTGAAGGACAGCACCTCCGACGCGTCCCAATGGGTGGGACACAAGATGGGGGCGATGGCGGGCAAGGCCTCCGACGTGACGGACGACGCCACGTCGAAGGCCGAAGAGATCGGTGGCAGGGCCGACGCCAGGGCGGAGCACACGTCCAAGAAACTGCCCTAGCGGTACGACGTACCCGGGTCGGCCGACCACGGCGTACGTCACCGGCCGGGGAACGGCGTGAGGTCGCGGGGGGCGCCCTC
>NZ_JBEXGU010000186.1:0-18069 GCF_040607515.1 Streptosporangium sp. NPDC005286
AACTTCTTGGGCCCCTGCGGGGTCCTGACCTTGCGGATCTCGAAGTCCATCGCACTCCCCGAGCTGGGGTGTTGCGACGACCACTAGAAGGGAAGCGGCCGGGAGGGCGCTCGCGCGTTCGCGCACCGTCAGCCGAGGTCCCTGCGCGGATACCGCTCGAACCGCTCGGGCAGCGGGAACGCGGGCTGCGTCGAGGCGCCGGCGACCCGCACCTGGCGGGTGTCCAGCAGCCAGCCCTGCTCCGACCGCACCAGCGTGTCGGTGTACCGCCCCCAGACGTGCAGCTGCTCGCCGCTCTCCACGCTCTCGTGCCAGGCGTAGACGTAGCTGACGGCCGATGCGGACGAGTCGCCGGAGAAACCCACCCGGATGTT
Source organism: Streptosporangium sp. NPDC005286 (assembly GCF_040607515.1). Classification (NCBI taxonomy): domain Bacteria; kingdom Bacillati; phylum Actinomycetota; class Actinomycetes; order Streptosporangiales; family Streptosporangiaceae; genus Streptosporangium; species Streptosporangium sp. NPDC005286. The sequence goes on from NZ_JBEXGU010000186.1 coordinate 375, forward strand.
CGATGCGTGGTGGTTGGTGGCGCGGTACCGGCCCAGCCGGTCGGTGAAGAGGGCGTGCAGCGTCTTCTTGCCGGTGAAGACCGCACCGTTGCCGTAGTCGAACGAGGCGCCTTCGGTGAAGAGGCCGGCCAATTCGTCCACCTCGCCGCGGTCCACCAGGTCGCAGTAGGCCAGCAGCACCTCGGTGACGGCCTCCTTGTCGGCCAGCCGCCGCAGCGACTCCTCGGTGAGACCACTCATCGGGCCACCTCCTCCACTCTGTTCTCCGCTCCGTCCGCGAACCCGCGGAGGATCTCAGCCAGCCGGTCGTCGTCGTCCACCGGCCACGGATGGTAGGAGGAGATCCGGTCCAGGCGGCCGGAGAACCGCTCCTTGCAGAGCTTCGGCATCTCCTCGGGTCGCCCCAGGACCGCGATGTGCCCGAGGAGGGTGTCGTCGATCAGATCGCCCATCCTGGCCCACTCGCCCGCGCGGGACAGCGCCTGTAGCTCGGGCTGCAGCTCCTCGTACCCGACCGAGGCGAGGACTCCGCGGTAGGCCGGGGTGGAGGCGTAGAAGGCGATCTGCTCCCGGGTCTTGCGCTTCATCTCTTCGAACTGCTCCTCGGTGTCACCCATCACCATGAAGATGGGGCAGTACAGCGAGACCTCTGACCGGTCGCGTGAGGCCGTCTCCATGCCGCGCCGCAGCGCGGGCAGGGTGACCTCGTCCAGGTAGGCCGTGGTGGTCATGCCGTGCAGGATCAGGCCGTCGCACAGCTCCCCGCCGAGTTCGGTCATCCTGTCCCCGACGGCGGCGATCATCACGGGGATGGCCAGGTCGTGGTGGGGCGGCGTGAACACCGGCGACATGAGGGTGTGCCGGTAGTGGGTGCCCTCGTAGTTCAGCTTCGACCCGGTGCGCCAAGCGGTCCAGATCGCGTTCATCGCGGTGAGGAAGTCGCGCATCCGCGCCACCGGGCTGCTCCACGGCATGGAGAAGCGCCGCTCGATGTGTGCCTGGATCTGGGTGCCCAGCCCCATGACGAATCGCCCGCCCGACAGTGCGGCCAGATCCCAGCCCAGGTAGGCGGTGGACATCGGATTGCGGGCGAAGGCGACGGCGATGGCGGTGCCGACCGTGGTCGTGGTGGTGGCGGTGAGGGCCGCCTGCGACTGCAGGAAGGCGTCGGTCACGCTCTCGCTGGCCCACAGGCCGTCGAAACCGACCCGCTCGGCCCGTGTGGCGATCGGGCCGCACACGGCGGCGGAGGAACCGATCATCCCGAGATCGATCTTCATCTGGCGTCCTTCGGTAGTCCCAGTACTCTCTCGCCCACCGCGTTGCGGAGGATCTCGTCGGTCCCGCCGCCGACCCGCAGGCCGGGCAGCCCGAGGGTCAGTTCCGACCAGGCGAACGTCCCCCACTCGCCGGTGTCGGCGATCATCGCGGTGCCGAGCACGTCGGAGGCGATATCGCCGGCCCTGCGCAGCAGGTCGACGAGGATCAGCTTCGACAGGGCGAGCTCGGGCCCCGGCACTCCGCCCTTGGCGGCGGCGAGCAGCCGGGTCGTGGTCTCGCGCGCCGCCCAGCTCCGGATGTGCAGGTCGGCCAGGGCGTCGCGGACGCGGGGGTCCCCGGCGGCGCCGGTGTGCCTGACCAGGTCGACCAGGCGGAACAGCAGCGCCTCGTCGATGCCGCTCTCCAGGCCGATCGCGCCGCGCTCGTTGAGCAGCACGTCGACCACCACCCGCCAGCCCTGGTCCACCTCGCCGAGGCGGTGGTCGTCGGGCACGTACACGTCGGTGAGGAACACCTCGTCGAAGGAGGCGCCGCCGGTCAGCTGCCGGATCGGGCGGATCTCGACGCCGGGGGCCCGCATGTCGACCAGGAAGGTGGACAGGCCGGCGTGCTTGGGCGCGTCGCGGTTCGTGCGCGCGATGCACAGCCCCAGGTCGCTGTAGTGAGCGCCGGAGCTCCAGACCTTCTGCCCGTTGAGGATCCACCCGTCGCCGTGCCGCTCCGCCCTGGTGCTGAGGCCGGCCAGGTCGGACCCCGCGCCTGGCTCGGAAAAGAGCTGGCAGGCGAGGAGCCGGGCGCTCCTGAGGCGGTGCAGGTATGTCTGCTTGAGGAACTCCGAGCCATGCTTCAGCAGCGCGGGGCAGAACGTCGAGACGCTGAATCTCGTGTAGCCGTCATCGGGCAGGTCGTACCGGGACTCCAGCTCGCGGAACCCGGTCGAGTAGTGCGTCGGTAGCTCGCGCCCGCCGTAGGCGGCCGGGCCGTCGATCCAGGCGAGCCTCACCCGGTCGAGGGCGGCGCGGTAGTCCTTGAGACGGGCGATCTCCTCCTCCTCGCCCTCGGCCCGCTCGGCGACGACGGAGACCCGGTCGTCGCCACGGCCCCAGACCGCTTGACCGGTCTCATCGGAGCGGCGGGTGGCGTAGGAGTCGAGGAACGCGACCGCCTCGCGGTGGAATTCGTCCTCGTCGGGTAGCCGGTTCATGGTCCTCCAACAGTTCAGCCCCGTCAAGCGTTTGCTTCAGCTGTTCGGGGCTGGCTATGCTAGCAAAGCAAATGCTTGATTTACATGCTTCGTGGGGTGAGCGTCCGCCCGGCCCGGGACCAAGAGGAACCTTGATGATCGGAATCACCGCCTACGGCGCCTACATCCCGGCCTACCGGCTCGACCGGAGTGAGATCGGCAGGTCTCTCGGGCTTCCGGGGCTGAAGGGCACCCGTTCGGTGGCCTCGCACGACGAGGACAGCACGACCCTCGCGGTGGAGGCGCTGCGGCGCGCCCTGCGGCGGTCGCCCGGCTTTCTCCCAGCCGAGCTCTGGTTCGCCAGCTCCCGCCCCGCCTACATGGAGCGGAGCAACGCCTCGGCGGTCGCCATGGCGCTCGGCCTGCCCGAGGAACTGGCGGCCTTCGACGCGTGCGGCTCCATTCGGTCCGGCGCGGGCGCCTTCCGCGCGGGCCTCAGGGGCGCCGGAGCCGTCGTCGCCCTGGCCGACCTGCGGTACGGACTTCCCGGTTCCGAGGACGAACTGCACGGCGGAGACGCCGCCGCGGCCTTCGCGATGGGGGAGAACCCGGTCGCCGAGCTGCTGGGCAGCGCGGTCCGCACCATGGAGCTGCTGGACCGCTGGCGCTCCCCGGGCGCGCTGCGCACCCGGTCCTGGGAGGAGCGCTTCGGCGTCGACGAATACCTGGAGCTGATCGAGGCGGTGACCGCGGAGGCGGCCAAGGAGGCAGGGCTCGAACCGTCCGAGATCGACCACGTGGTGATCAGCGGCCCGCACCTGCGCGCCGTACAGGCCGCGCGCAGGCGCTTCGGCGCGGACCAGCTCGCGGCCGGCCTGGCCGATGACACCGGCTACGCGGGCACCGCGGACTTCGGGCTGCGGCTCTGCGCCGCGCTGGACCGGGCCGAGCCCGGGCAGACGATCCTGGCCGTCCTGGCCGCGGACGGGGCCGACGCGTTCGTGTTCCGCGCCACGCCCGAGCTCGGCGCGTTCCGCGCGGCGGGTGCCTCCCCGGCGTCTTCCACGGTGTTCCCGCTTCGGTACGCCGACTACCTCACCTGGCGGGGCGTGCTGGACCGGGAGCCGCCGCGGCGTCCCGAGGTCAAGGCTCCCGCCCCGCCGGCGTCGTGGCGGACCATGCGCTGGAAGTTCTCCTTCACCGCGGCCCGCTGCACCGCCTGCGGGACCCGCAACCTCCCCCCGCGGCAGGTCTGCCTCGGCTGCGGGGCCGTCGACCAGGGTGAGCCCGCGCCCATGCGGGACCTGCTGGGCACCGTCGCGACATTCACCGACGACTGGCTCTCGGAGTCCGTGCAGCTGCCGGCCAAGGCGGTGGCCGTCGACTTCGACGGCGGTGGCCGGTTCGAGTTCGAGATGACCGACGCCCCCGGGCGTGAGGTGGCCATCGGGGATCGGGTCGCTCCTGTCTTCCGGCTCGCGAGCGTGGCGTCCAACGAGATCCGCAACTACATCTGGAAGGTTCACCCCTACAAGGAGGAGTCCTGATGCCCGCCCACGCTCTGCAGAACCCGGTGGCCATCGTAGGCATGAGCTGCACCAGATTCGGCGAGCTCTGGGGCCGGTCGGTGGACGACCTCCTGGTCGAGGCGACCCTCGGCGCCGTGCGGAGCGTCCCGGGCCTGGAGCTGGGCGACGTGGACGCCTACTGGCTGGGAACGATGACCTCCGGCGTCTCCGGCCTCACCCTGACCAGACCGATGAATATCAGCAACCGGCCGGTCACCCGGGTCGAGAACATGTGCGCCACCGGATCCGAGGCGTTCAGGAACGCCTGTTACGCGGTCTCCTCCGGCGCCTATGACACGGTGATGGCGGTGGGCGGGGAGAAGCTGAAGGATTTTGGTTTCTCCGGGCTGGAAATGCCCAGCGTGCCCAATGACGGTACGCCGCCGAATCTGAGCGCGCCCGCCATGTACTCGATGATCGTGCCGTCGTACGCGCGGCGTTATGGGATTTCCGAGGAACAGGTCAAAGAGGCCATGACACACATTGCATGGCGAAACCATGCCAATGGTGCACTAAACCCTCGGGCGCAGTTCCGTAAGAACGTCTCCAAGGAGGTCATCGCTCGCGCGCCGGCGATCGCCGGCAGGCTCAGTGTCTTTGACAGCTCCGGTGTCGCGGACGGCGGTGCGGCGGCGATCATCGTCCGGGCCGAGGACGCGCACAGGTACACCGACCGTCCGCTGTACGTGCACGCGCTCGCGCTGAGCGCGGGGGCCGCGACCGGGCGCAACGACGACCGGTACGACTACTGCGATCTGCCCGAGGTCGTCCACTCCAGCCAAACCGCCTATGAGCAGGCCGGCATCACCGACCCGGCCGGCCAGATCTCGCTGGCCGAGGTGCACGACTGCTTCACACCGACCGAGCTGGTGCTGATGGAGGAACTCGGCTTCTCGGCGCGCGGACAGGCGTGGCGGGATGTCCTGGCGGGTCGCTATGACCTGGGTGGCGCGCTGCCGGTCAATCCGGACGGGGGGCTGAAGAGTTTCGGCCACCCTGTCGGCGCGAGCGGCCTGCGGATGCTCTTCGAGATGTGGCAGCAGTTCCGGGGTGAGGCCGGTGAGCGCCAAGTCGCGAATCCCGCCTTCGGACTAGTGCAAAATCAAGGAGGTAGTCCCGGCGCGCTCGTGAGCGCCGTCTCGATCGTGTCCAGTCAGGCACCCTGAGTCGGCGTGATATACGCGCCTGAAGATTTCGCCCCATGTTCAGTTGAGGTAGGACGAGTCGATGACCCCTCCAGGAAAGACCACCAAGAGTGTTTCCCAGACACGGCGAAGGTCGATGGGATCGCCCGCCGGACAGGCGCGTAAGGAAAGCGTTCTGCTCGCCGCCTCCAAGGTCTTCGCCGAGAAGGGCTTCGCCAACGCGACAGTGCGGGACGTGGCCGACGAGGCGAACATGCTTTCGGGGAGCCTCTACTACTATTTCGACTCCAAAGAGGCGATCGTCGAGCAGGTGCTCGTCGACTACCTCGGCGTGATCATCCGGGAGTACCAGTCCGCGGTGGCGGAGGCCGCCGATCCCTCCGAGGCGCTGACCGGGCTGATGGCGAGGGCGCTGCGGAGCCTGGTCCGCAACCGCAACGAGGTCCTGATCCTGCAGAACGACTGGTCCTACGTGCAGGACTTCCCCTCCATCGTCGACCGCCAGCATGAGGTCGAGCGGATCTGGATAGACGTCATCCAGGCGGGCATGGACAGGGGCGCGTTCCGCGGCGAGTTCAGCGCGCGGATGGTCTACCGGACCGTGATGGGCGCCGTCCAGGCGGTCATCCGCTGGTTCGACCCGGCGGGTTCCGTGACCATCGACGAGCTGATCGAGATCGAGACCGTGCTGCTCCTGCGCGGCGTGCAGGTCCCGTGAGTCGCTGACCTCGCTGACCGGGCGGGGCAGGGGGCCTTCCCGTCGCTCCCCCCGGGCCGCGTTCGGTGGCTCCGGAATCGGATCGCGGCAGTCCGGGAAGAAAATGAAGCAACTGCTTGCTTGAAATCATGAAAGGACACGCATGCGGGTGGACGCAGACCTCCGTGCAGAGTTCGGGGACACCGTCGGGCGGTTCCTCGATGCCCACAGTCCGGCCGAGGTCAGCCGCGTCTCCCGCGGAGGGGCCGAGGAGCCGCTGTGGCGGGCCTTCGCCGAGGAACTGGGCATCCTCGGCCTTTTGCTGGACGAGGACGCGGGCGGCCAGGGCGGGTCGATCGCCGACCTGGGCACGGCGCTGATCGAGGCCGGACGGGTCGGGCTGCCGGCATCGCTCCTCGTGACGGCCGGCCTGGCGGTGCCGCTGCTGGGGCGGGCGGGCGTCGAGCGGAATCGCGGCCTCCTGGACGAGATCGTGGCCGGGCGCGCGGTCGTGGCCCTGGCGCTGCACGAGGACTCCGCAGGGACCGACCTCGCCTCCCCGGGCACCGAGGCGGAGCGTGCGGACGGCGGCTGCCGAGTCTCCGGGCTCAAGCGATTCGTCGCCGCGGGTGGAGAGGCGACGCACTTTGTCGTCCTGGCCCGCGCCGCGGGAGCCACCGCGCCGCAGGAAGCCTGCCTGGTACTCGTCGAGCGCGGCGCCGACGGCCTCGCCGTCGAGCCGATGAAGGCGCTGGACGACAGCCGGGACCTGGCAGTGCTCAGGATGGACCGCGTCCCCGGGCGCGTGCTGGCCGAGGGGGCCGAGGCGGCCGCCCTGGCCTCTCGGGCGTTCACCGAAGGGGCGCTGCTGACCGCGGCGGACGCTCTGGGCATCGGCGAGCGGTGCCTGTGGCTGGCCATCGACTATGCCAAGACGCGCACCCAGTTCGGGCGGGCCATCGGGTCCTTCCAGGCGATCAAGCACAAGCTGGCCGACATGTACGCGGAGACGCAGTCGGCGAGGTCGGCGGTGGAGTCCGCGCTCGACCAGGCCGCCGCCGCGGAGCCGGGCTGGGAGAACGCCGCCTCCATGGCGAAGGCGCGAGCCTCGGACGCGGTGCTGCACGTGGTCAGGGAGGCGATCCATGTTCACGGCGGGATCGGGTTCACCTGGGAGCACGAGCTCTCCCACCACTTCCGACGGGCGCTGACCGACTTCTCCCTCTTCGGCACCCCCACGTACCACCGCGAGATCGTCGCCCGGAACCTCGGAGTCTAGACATGTCCGATATACCGTCCAGTGTCGTCCTGCGTGAGGTGGGTCCGCGCGACGGGCTCCAGAACGAACTCCCGGTGCCCACCATCCGCAAGGCGGAGCTGATCGCGGCACTGGGCACGACCGGTCTGTCGCGTATCGAGGCCGTGGCGTTCGTGCACCCCAGAGCCATCCCGCAGATGGCGGACGCCTCCGAGGTGTGGGGTGCGGTGGAACCGGTCGCGGGCATCGAGTACTCGGCGCTGGTGCCCAACCTGCGCGGGGCGCAGCGTGCCCTGGCCGAGGGCTTCACCGACCTGGAGATCATGGTCTCGGCGTCGGAGACGCACAACCTGCGCAACGTGAACCGCACTCCGGAGCAGTCGCTCGACGGGATCGCCGAGGTCGTCGACTTCGCCCACGGCAATGGCGCCACCTGCCAGGTGATCGTCGCCACCGCGTTCGGCTGCCCCTACGAGGGTGAGGTCGCAGCGGAGCGCGTCGCCGCGTTCGCGCTGCGCGCCGTCGCCGACGGGGCCGACTCGATCTGCTTCGGCGACACCACGGGGATGGGCTCGCCACCCCGGGTACGCCGGATCGTGGGCCTCTTCCGCGACCAGGCGCCCGATGCCCGGGTCGCCCTGCACTTCCACGACACCCGGGGCACCGGCATGGCCAACCTGGTCGCGGGCCTGGAGTCCGGCGTCACCGAGTTCGACGCGAGCGTCGGCGGCCTGGGCGGATGCCCCTACGCCCCGGGGGCGAGCGGCAACATCGCCACCGAGGAAGCGGTCTACCTGCTCCAGGAACTGTCCGTGGACACGGGCGTCGACCTGGACGCGCTGCTGGAGGTCGCCGACCTCGCCCAGCGGATCGTCGGCCGCGAACTGGCGTCGCGCCTCCTCAAGGCGGGCCCGCGATCCCGGCTCGCCGCATCCTGACCCCACGTTGACCAGACCGGAGAACAGCATGCCCCTGGATCCCGCCTACATCGGCAGTACGGTCGGCCCTTTCGAGATCGAGTGGACCGCCCGCGAGTCGCTGCTGTACGCGCTCGCCGTCGGAGCCGGGGCGCGGGACCCGGGCGGCGAGCTCCAGTTCACCACGGAGAACAGCACCGGCGTCCGCCAGCAGGTCGTCCCGAGCTTCGCCGTGCTCATCGGTCATATCGGCGGACTGCCCGAGGTCGGCTCCTACGACCCGGGCAAGGCCGTCCACGCCGAACAGCACTTCCTGCTGGAGCGCCCGTTGCCACCCGAGGGCAGGGCGGTGTCCACGACCACGGTCACCGACATGTGGGACAAGGGAAGGGACGCCCTGCTCTGGACCGAGACCCGCACGGCCGACGCCGCCACCGGGGAACCGCTCGCGGTCTCCCGCTCCTGCGCCTACCTGGGCGGGGCCGGCGGCTTCGGCGGGGAGCGCGGCCCCCGGTCGGAGTGGGCGGCGCCGGACCGCGAGCCGGACGTCGTGGTGAGCATGCCCACCCGGCCCGACCAGGCGCTCCTGTACCGGCTCACCGGGGATCGCAACCCGCTCCACTCCGATCCGGTCTTCGCCGGGAAGTACGGGTTCCCGCGACCGATCCTGCATGGCCTGTGCACCTACGGCTTCACCGCCCGCGCCATCGTGAACGGGCTCTGCGACGGGGACGCCTCCCGGTTGAGGGGCATGTCAGGGCGCTTCAGCCGACCGGTGACGCCGGGAGACACCCTTTCCGTGGCGCTCTGGCGTGACGGCGCCGACGTCCGTTTCCTGACCTCGACCGAGGAGGGCGGCACGGTCATCGACCGCGGCGGCGCCCTTCTGGACGCTTAACGGCGGCACCGGCCACCGAAGGCCAGGGTGAACCGGCCTCCCGACCGCCACTCCCACCGAAAAACCGCGTTGACCTCTTGCTTTTCCAATATCACGTCTCGCATAATCAAACAGTTGCTTTAAAGCAAGCGTTTGCTTTAAAGGCGGGGGTCCGGTTGTTGGGGGCCTAGCCCAGGAGGGTAAGCAGTGTCTCGTCTCAAGAGTGCAAGGAGAGGTTCGAGCCTCGCTGTCATCAGCGCGGCCCTCTCCGTCATGATGATTCTCACGTCGTGCGGTTCGTCGGGTGGCAGTGGGCCGGACGAAGGCCAGGTCTACAAGGTGGGCTTCCCCGCCCTGCTCAGCGGCGCCGCCGCGTTCGCGGGCAAGCCCATCGCAAACGGTGCCGAGCTCGCCGCGGAGGAGATCAACCAGACCGGGTTCCTCGGCGAGGGCGCGACCGTCGAGCTGAAGGTGGAGGACATCAAGTCCGACCCGGCCAAGGCGATCGCCCTCTACCGGCAGTACGTCGCCGACGGTGCGTCCGGCGTGCTGTGCTGCGGCCTGTCCAGTGAGGCCGGGGCCCTGGCGCCGGTCATCAGGCAGAGCAAGACGCCCGGGGTCGTCACCTCGGCGATCCTGGACGGGCTCGCCTCTCCGCCCGACCTGTTCCGCCCCGTCATCCTGCCGTCCACGCCGGGCGGCGTGTACGACAAGTTCGTCGACAACATGGTGAAGGCGGAGGGCTACAAGACCGCCGTCCTGGTCGTCAACGGCGACAACGACGCCATGGTCGCCGACGGCAAGGTCTGGAAGAGCGCGATGGAGCGCAACGGCGTTCAGGTGCTCGACACCGTCTCGACCAGCGCCGCCGACCGGGACTTCACCGCGCCCGCCGCGCAGATCGAGGCCAAGAAGCCGGACGTCGTGATCAGCAGCATGCTCGGCCTGTCGTCCTCGCTGCTGGCCAGGTCGCTGCGCGAGCGCGGCTACGACAAGCGGATCCTGTCCAGCTACGGTGCCTCGGGCCCGGTCCTGTTCGAGACCGGCGGGGCCGGCCTGAAGGGCCTCGCGTTCGCCACCCCCTTCGCCGCGGGTCATTCGGCCAATGAGACCGCCAAGAAGTTCACCGACCTCTACACCAAGAAGTTCGGCGCCGAGCCCGACATGTTCGCGGCCCAGGGCTACACCGCGATGTGGCTGCTGGCGGAAGGCCTCAAGAAGTCCGGCGACCCGTCGCCCGAGGCGGTCGGCAAGGCGCTGTCGCAGATCACCACCCAGGACACCGTCTACGGCCAGCTCCGTTACGAGAACGGCCAGGCGGTCCTGGACGATCCCGGTGTCTACCTCGAGTGGACCGGCGACGGGAAGCTCGCCCTGCTGAACCCCGCAGGCTGAGCTCCGAGAGCGGAGGAACGTTCCAATGGAGTACGGCGTAGCGTGCGACATCACGGTCGGCGGGCCCGGCCTGCCCGGTGAGATCGAGGCGGCCGCCGCGGCGGCCGAGGCCGCGGGCCTCGCGTCGTGGTGGGCGGTCGGCGACCGAGAGCAGATCGGTGGCGGACACGACGCGGTCCTCGGGCTGCAGTGCGCGGCCCGGGCGACCGGTTCGATCCGCCTCGGGCTGAGCGGGGACATCCTCTCCGTGCGGGGTCCGGCACTGCGGGCCAAGCAGGTCGCCACGCTGGACTGGTTCGCCGGCGGCAGGCTGGAATACGGGCTGGACCTCGGGGAGGTGCCGCTCGCTCTGGGCGGCGCCCCCGGCGGGGACACGCTTGGCACGACGTCGGAGTACCTGGCGGCGATGCGGGCCCTGTGGTCGCAACGCCGTGCCTCCCACCAGGGCGACCGCGTCGCGTTCAGCGGCGCGATCGCCCTGCCCCGGCCGGTCGGCGGCGGACCCGGCATCCATGTGCGCCACGGCGGCGAGGACGTGCTGCGGCTGCTGGCCCGCGAGGCGGACGGGTGGCTCGGCTGGCTGCTGACGCCCGCCGACCTCCCCGGCGCCCTCGCCCTGCTTGCCAGGACCCTCGGTGACGCGGGTCGCGACCAGGGTGAGGTCAGACGCACCTGGTTCGTCCCCGAGCAGGAGATCGGTCCGGCGCGCGAGCTGCTGACCCGCGACCCCTCCATCCGGGTCGACGAACTGGTCGCGGTCTACGGCGACCTGCCCTCGCCCGAGCGGCTGCGCGCCCTCGCCGGGGCCTGACCCGGCCCCGCGCGAACCTCACGCGTGCGCCCTCGCACGACGGCTTGAAACGGCTCTCCACACGACGACGAGATCGGAAGGAGCGGCGATGGAGATCGGTCTGGTGGACCTGTTCGACGGGTCCGCGCAACGGGACCTGGCATATATGCGCACGTTCGCGCTGACCGCCGAGGCGGCGGGCTTCTCCGCGCTGTGGCTGCCTGAGCACCTGGTCTTCTTCGAGGAGTACGAGTCGGCCTACCCTTACCCGGCCGCTCCCAGCTCGGCCAACCCCGATGTGGTCGAGGTCCACAAGTACGGCGACGCCGCCGCGACCGCGCCCCGGGTGGAGGCGGCCCAGGAGCAGGGGCTGCTCGACGTGCTCCAGGCGGCCGCCGAACTGTGCCGCCACACCACGCGGCTGCGCGTCGGCTCCTCGGTGCTGCTGCTGCCGATGCGCGACCCGCGCCTCCTGGTCAGGGAACTGGCCACACTCGACCTGTTCACCGGCGGACGCTTCGACATGGGGGTGGGAGTCGGCTGGTCGGCGGAGGAGTTCGCCGCCGCCGGGGTACCCTTCGCCGAGCGCGGCGCCCGGTGCGAGAGCAACCTGGCTCGCGTCTCCGAGCTCTGGGGCCGTACCGGTGACGAGCCGGGGGTGCCCGCCATGCCCGACACGGGCCGGCCGCTGCCGCGCATCCTGGTGGGCGGCCATTCGAAGGCGGCCATCCGCCGCGCGGCCAGGTACGCCGGCGGCTGGTATCCGTGGAACCTCACCACCGGGGACTTCTCCCGCCACCTGGCCGAGGTCGAGGCGGGGCTGCGGGAGAACGGCCGCTCCCGGGAGGACTTCCACGTCGTCGCCGGCCTCCGGTTCCACGGCGCTCTCGCCGAGCTACGCCCGATGGTGGAGCGCTACCTCGAACTCGGAGCGAACGGAGTGAACCTCTCCCTGCGCATGACACCCGAGAACTATGGAGATGTAATGCACGAGATCTCGCAGGCACTGGGGCTTGCGGTATGAGCTTGCGAAACGGTGCCGCCGCGCCCGACACCGAGGCGTTCCGCGCGCAGGTGCGCGGTTGGCTGGAGGAGCACGTGCCGCGCGGACCACTGGGGTCCTGGACGAGCCCGGAGGGGTTCGAGCAGCACCGGGAGTGGGAGCGAGTGCTCTTCGAGGGCGGTTACGCGGCGATCGACTGGCCCGAGGAGTACGGCGGCCGCGGCGCCGACCTCTTCCACACCATCGCCTTCGCCGAGGAGTACTACCGGGCCGGGGCGCCCGCCCGGGTCAACATGGGCGGCCTGTACCTGCTCGGCCCGATCCTGATGCGCTACGGCACGGAGGAGCAGCGCAGGCGCTGGATCCCGCGGCTGCTGTCCTGCGAGGACATCTGGTGCCAGGGGTTCAGCGAGCCCGATTCCGGCTCCGACCTGGCCTCGCTGCGCACGCAGGCGGTCCGCGAGGGCGACGAGTTCGTCGTCAACGGCCAGAAGACCTGGACGTCGTTCGGCGGCTTCGCCGACTGGATATTCGCGCTGGTGCGCACCGATCCCGAGGCGGGCAGGGAGAAGAAGCACCGGGGGATCACCTTCCTCTGCATCGACCTGCGCTCCCCCGGGGTGGAGGTCCGCCCGCTGGCCATGGTGGACGGGACGAAGGGCTTCGCCGAGGTCTTCTTCACCGACGTCAGGGTGCCCGTCGCGAACGCGGTGGGGGAGATCGGCGACGGCTGGCGGGTCGCGATGTCCACGCTCGGCTTCGAGCGCGGCGCCGTCTTCGGCGACCACGCCAAGTACTCCGCCGACGTCGAGTCGTTCGCGGAGCTGGTGCGGGCGCGTGGTCTTGATGACGACCCGCTCGCCCTGGACGAACTGGGGCGGCTCTTCGTCGAGACCGAAGTGTACCGGGCCAACGTCTACCGGCTCGCCGAGCTGTCGGAGAACGGCGTCAACCTCGACCTGCAGGCCAGCATCAACAAGCTGTACTGGACCGAGACGCAACACCACATCTTCGCCGCGGGCCTGGACCTGATGGGCGGGCTCGGCACCATGGGCGGCGGCTCGTCCGTGGTGCGAGAGGCGCTCACCCCACAGGCCGCCCGCGTCTGGGCGGACTGGCACCACCGGTACTGGTACGCGCGCGCCGCCATGATCTTCGGGGGGACCTCCGAGATCCAGCGGAACATCATCAGCGAACGCCTCCTGGAGCTGCCGATGGAGCCCCGACGATGACCACACCTGCGATGAACATTCCGCTCGACGAAGAGCAGCTGGAACTCCTCAAGGCGACCCGCCGGCTGCTGGAGGAGCACGCGGGCGAGGACCACCTGCGCCGGTGCCTGGACTCCGACGCCGCCCACGACGCGGAGCTGTGGGGGCGCCTGGCGGACCTGGGCCTGACCTCGGTCCTGCTGGACGAGCGGTGGGGCGGGGTGGGCCTGGCGGAGCACGTGCTCGCGCCCGTGCTGCACGTTCTGGGGGAGTTCGCCGTGCCCGAGCCCTTCCTGGAGACCGCGGTCGTCGCCGGCCCGCTGATCCAGGAGGCGGCGCCCGCGGATTTCGCGGCGGCCTGGCTGCCCCGCATCGCCTCCGGTGACGCGCTGGTGGCGGTCTCGTTCGGTGAGCGCACCCCCGTCGCGCTGGAGGCCGGTCAGGCCGACCTGCTGCTCGTCTGCGAGAGCGGTGGCGTACGCGCCCTGGAGAAGGGGGCGTTCACCGCGGAGTGGCAGGAGGCGGTCGATCCGCTCTATCCGCTCTACCGGGTCGCCTGGGACGCCGCGGACGGGCAGGTGATCAGCCGGGATGCCGCCGCGGTCGAACGGGCCTGGACGCGGGCCGTGGCCGGCGCCGCGTGCCTGCTCACCGGCGTGAGCCGGCACCTGCTCGACGTGACGGTCGACTACGTGAAGGTGCGCAGGCAGTTCGGCCGGCCCGTCGGATCGTTCCAGGCGGTGAAACACAAGCTGGCGAACGTCGCCACGGTGGTGGACCTGGCGGGTGCCGCCTCGATGGCCGCGTTTCGGGACACCGGCGCCTCGGACGCCGCCGTGCGGGCCGCGGTCGCCAAGGCGTACGCGGGTGAGGCGGCGAAACCGGCCGACCTGGAGGCGCTCCAGTTGCATGGCGGGATCGGGTTCACCTGGGAGTACGGGTTGCAGTTCTGGCTCAAGCGTTCGATGTCGCTGTCCGCCGCCTTCGGGACCGCCAGAGAGCACCGGCGCGCGCTCGCCGAGATGGTGGTCGCCCGTGCGGGAGGGCGGCGATGAGCACCGGGGACCTGGGGTTCTGGCGGATCGCCGAGCGCTTCCCCGATCGGATCGCCGCCGTCGCGCCGGACGGCTCATCGGTCACCGCGGGCGAGCTGCTGGCCCGGGTGAACCGGATCACGCGGCTGCTGCGCGGCCTGGGCCTGCGGCCCGGCGACCGGGTGGCGCTGGTGGCCGCGAACGAGATCGCGGCCCTGGAGACGGTCCTGGCCTGCCAGCAGGCCGGGTGGTACCTGATCCCGGTCAACACCGCGCTCAGCGCCGGTGAGATCGCGTACATCATGGGCGACTGCGCGCCGGGCGCCGTGGTGACCTCCCCGCGGTACGCGGACACCGTGCGGGCCGCGCTCGACGAGGTGGGTCTCGCCGGGGAGCGGCGTTTCTCCACCCTGCCCGCCGAGGGTTTTCGCCTGCTGGAGGAGGCCGCCGCTCCGTTCTCCGCCGACCGGGTCGAGGACCGCGTGTCCGGTGCCTTCATGGCCTACACCTCGGGCACCACGGGCCGTCCCAAGGGCATCAGCCGGGCGCTGGCCGGTGGCGACCCCGATGATGTCCTCGGCGCCGGGGCGCTTTGGCAACTGGGCATGTTCGACGTCGAGCCGCTCGGAGACGGCACCCATCTGGTGACCTCCCCGCTGTCGCACACCGCCGTGAACGGGCTGGCCCTGGCGTCGCTGCACCTGGGGCACCGGGTGGTGCTGATGGAGCGGTTCGACGCGGCCGGGATGCTCCGGCTCATCCAGGAGGAGCGGGTGACCACGACGCACGTCGTGCCCACCCAGATGCACCGGCTGCTCGCGCTCGACCCCGAGGTACGCGCGTCGTTCGACGTGTCGAGCATGCGCAACCTGATCCACGGCGCGGGCCCCTGCCCGCCCGCGGTGAAGCGCGGGATCATCGACTGGTTCGGCCCGGTGGTGTACGAGTACTACGGCGCCAGCGAGGCCGCGGGGACCGTCATCGACTCCCGCGAGTGGCTGGCCAGGCCCGGCAGCGTCGGCAGGGCCCAGCCCGGCGCCGGCGTCCGGATCATGGACGATCACGGGCGCGAGCCGGGTCCCGGAGAGAAGGGCCGGGTCTACCTGGAGATGGGCCCCAGGGCCTTCGAATACCACGGCGACCCGGAGAAGACCCGCTCAAGCGTGACCGACGGCTACGTGACGGTGGGTGATCTCGGCTACCTCGACGAGGACGGATACCTCTTCCTGCTCGGCCGGACCGCCGAGGTCATCGTCTCCGGCGGGGTCAACGTCTATCCGGCCGAGGTGGAGGCGGCGCTGCTGGAACACCCCGACATCGCCGACGCCGCTGTCATCGGCATCCCCGACCAGGAGTGGGGTGAGATCGTCTGCGCGGTGATCCAGCCCATGGACGGGGCGCGTGAACGCGCCGCCGAGCCGGACTTCGGCGACGAGATCATCCGGTTCTGCCGGGAGCGGATCGCGCGGTTCAAGGTGCCCCGCCGGATCGAGACGGTGGAGACGCTGCCGCGCGGCGCCAACGGAAAACTCCGCAAGCACCTGCTGCCCCAGGCAGCGGGAGGAGCCGGCGAGCCCTCCGGCGGGCCGGTGGAAACGGACGGGAGGCGATCCGGATGAGCACGAAACCCCTGCCGCTGCCCACCCCTGACACCGCGGGCTTCTTCGAGGCCGTCGACGGGGGTGAGCTCAAGGTGCCGCGCTGCCGCGAGTGCGGCGACTTCTTCCTCTATCCGCGCGCGTACTGCCCGGCGTGCATGTCGGACCAGGTCGCGCTCGAACCGGTCTCCGGCGTGGCCACGCTGGAGTCGTACGTGGTCAACCACCGCGCCGCGCCCGGGTTCGAGGGCGAGGTGCCGTACGTGGTCGCGCTCGTCAGGCTGGCCGAGGGGCCCAGACTGCTCGCCACCGTCACCGGAGCCGGTGAGGCGGGGAGCGGGCTCGTCATCGACGGTGAGCTCGAAGTGGTCTTCGAACAGCGGGGTGAGCGGAAGGTCGCCGGATTCCGGCCAAGAAAGGATGAGGGATGAGCCTCCGAGGCAAGATCGCCATCGTCGGTGCCGCCGAGACGGACCGCATCGGCAAGGTCCCCGACATGTCCGCGCTGGAGCTGCACGCCCAGGCGGCCGTCAACGCGCTGCGCGACGCGGGCCTCACCGCGGCCGACGTCGACGGCGTCGCGTCCGCCGGTGAGTCTCCGATCGACGTGGCCGACTACCTGGGGATCGTCCCGGAATATCTGGACGGCACGAACGTCGGCGGCAGTTCGTTCATGCTGCACGTGCGGCACGCCATGGCCGCCATCGTGTCCGGGCTCTGCACGACCGTGCTGGTCACGCATGGTGAGTCCGGGCGCTCCCGGGTGGGCATGGTGCCGTGGGCGCCCGCGCCGCAGTCGTACATGGCGCAGTTCGAGGTCCCGCACGGCCCGATCGGGGCGCCGTCGCTGTTCCCGATCGGCGTACGCCGCTATATGCACACGTACGGGATGACCAGGGAGCAGCTCGCCATGGTCCCGGTCGTGCAGCGCCAGTGGGCGGCGGGTAACCCCCGCGCCAGGCTGCGCGACCCGATCACCGTCGAGGACGTGCTCGCGTCGCCCGTGATCGCCGACCCCATCCACCTGCTGCACTGCTGCCTGGTGACCGATGGCGGCGGCGCCCTGGTGCTGACCTCGGCCGAGCGGGCCCGCGACCTCGGCTCCGCGTCGCCGCCGGTCTACGTGCTGGGCGCGGGGGAGTCGAGCGAGTCCTCGGTCGTCTCCGGGCTGCGCGACCTGACGTCGTCCCGCGCCATCGAGATGGGCGGGGCGGCCGCCATGCGGCAGGCCGGGATCTCGCACGACGACGTGGACCATCTGATGATCTACGACGCGTTCGCGCACGTTCCGGTGTACGGACTGGAAGACCTCGGTTTCGTGAAGCGGGGCGAGGCGCCGGCGTTCATCGCCGAGGGGAACACCGCGCCCGGTGGGTCGCTGCCGATGAACACCAACGGCGGCGGGCTCTCCTACACCCACACCGGTATGTACGGCATGTTCGCGATCCAGGAGTCGGTGCGCCAGGTCCGCGGAACGGCGGCGGCGCAGGTCCCCGGGGTCGATGTCAGCCTCGCCACCGGGGTCGGCGGCATGTTCATGAGCTCGGGCACACTGGTTCTGGGCAGCGACCGCACGCTCTGATCTGCGGCATGTGCATGTCCTGGGCAGCGACTGCACGCTCTGATCTGTGGCGTGTGCATGAGCTCGGGCAGGCTGGTTCTGGGTAGCGACCGTACGCTCTGAGCGGTGGCGCGTGCGGAAACGGCGGGGGCGGGCACCGAACGGTGCCAGATCGGA
>NZ_JBEXGU010000187.1:0-18041 GCF_040607515.1 Streptosporangium sp. NPDC005286
GCTGGGGCCGCTGGCGATCGTCTCCAGGCAGCCGGTCGCCCCGCAGGGGCAGAGCTCACCGTTCCGGTCCACGGAGATGTGCCCGATGTGCCCGGCGTTTCCTGTCGGTCCCAGGTACGGCACCCCGCCGAGAACCAGCCCGCCGCCCACGCCGGTGGAGACCACGATGCCCAGCAGTGCCCGGGAGCGCGAGCCGTGCCCGCCCCGCCACCACTCCCCCAGCGCCATGCACTGCGCGTCTCCGGCGAGCGCGACGGGGAGGCCGGGAAGGAGCTCGCTCACCGTGCCGACCAGCGGGAAGTCACGCCAGGAGGGGATGTTCACCGGGCTGACCGTGCCGGCGACGGCGTCAAGGGGACCCGCGGAGCCGATGCCGACCCCGCTCAGGCCCCCCGTGCCGGTACCGCCGCCGGTGCCCGCGCCGACGTCGCGGACCAGCAAGGCCAGCGTCGCGGCGGGGTCGTGGCCGACCGGCAGTTCCACCCTGCGGACCATGGTGCCGTCCGGCCTGACCAGCGCGGCGGCGAACTTGGTGCCGCCGATGTCGATCGCGAGGGCGGTCACCGGCCGCCCCCGCGGGCACGCCGGTGCGCGGGGGGACGGCAGGTGGCCACCGGGAGCGCCACGTGGCTGTGCAAGGGGATCCTCCGGTGATCAATGGAACAAAGAGTATGTTCCCCCGGCGACCGGGCAAACAGGCTGAAGGTATGACGATGCTGACAACGTTGTCAACGATGCGCGGGGAGTATGGGGCACCGGTCCAGCACGCTGGCCGGACAGCTTGCGAAAACTGTCCGATTCCAGGAGTAGATACGGTTAGCTCAGGAGTGACGTGAGGAGACTGTGATGACGCACGAACGCGCGGGACAGCCCGCCGAGCCGTCCGATCTGGTCGATGTGGCGCGCCTGGTGACGTCCTACTACGCGCTACACCCCGATCCGGGCGAGGTCGGCCAGCGGGTGGCGTTCGGGACGTCGGGACACCGGGGCTCCTCGCTGAACGTCGCGTTCAACGAGGACCACATCCTCGCGACCAGCCAGGCCATCGTGGAGTACCGGGCCGCCCAGGGTGTCGACGGCCCTCTGTTCCTCGGTGCCGACAGCCACGCGCTGTCGGAGCCGGCCCGGGTTTCCGCGTTGGAGGTCTTCGCGGCCAACGGGGTGACGGTCATGATCGACAGCCGGGACGGCTACACCCCGACACCGGCGGTCTCCCACGCGATCCTGGCCCACAACCGGAAACGCGCCGCGGGCCGCGCCGACGGCGTGGTGGTGACCCCCTCGCACAACCCGCCAGGCGACGGCGGCTTCAAGTACAACCCGCCGCACGGCGGCCCGGCGGACACCGACGCCACCACGTGGATCCAGGACCGGGCCAACGCGCTGATCGCCGAAGGCATGAAAGAGGTCAGACGGCTCCCGTACACCAGGGCGCTGGCCGCCGACACGACCGGCCGCTACGACTTCCTCGGCCACTACGTGGATGACCTGCCCTCGGTGCTCGACCTTGACGCCGTCCGGGAGGCGGGGGTGCGCATCGGCGCCGACCCGCTGGGCGGGGCGAGCGTCGCCTACTGGGGGGAGATCGCCGAACGGCACCGGCTGGACCTGACGGTGATCAACCCGCAGACCGATCCGACGTGGCGGTTCATGACACTGGACTGGGACGGCAAGATCCGGATGGACTGCTCGTCGCCGTACGCGATGGCCTCGCTCATCGCCAGTCGCGACGCCTTCGACGTCTCCACCGGCAACGACGCCGACGCCGACCGGCACGGCATCGTCACCCCCGACGCCGGTCTGATGAACCCCAACCACTACCTCGCCGTGGCCATCTCCTATCTCTACTCCCACCGGCCCGGCTGGCCCGCGGACGCGGGAGTCGGCAAGACGCTGGTGAGCAGCCGGATGATCGACCTGGTGGCCGCCGAGGAGGGCAGGCGACTGGTGGAGGTCCCCGTCGGGTTCAAGTGGTTCGTCCCGGGCCTGCTGGACGGCTCGCTGGGCTTCGGCGGCGAGGAGAGCGCCGGAGCGTCGTTCCTGCGGCGCGACGGCGAGGTGTGGACCACCGACAAGGACGGCCTGATCCTGGCGCTGCTCGCCTCGGAGATCATCGCGACCACCGGCCGTTCGCCGAGCGAGCACTACGCCGACCTGGTGGCCAGGTTCGGCGACCCCGCCTACGCCCGCGTCGACGCCCCCGCGACCCGGCAGGAGAAGGCGGTGCTCGCCAGGCTCTCGGCCGAGCAGGTCACCGCCGACACCCTCGCCGGGGAGGCGATCACGCAGGTGCTCACCTCCGCCCCCGGCAACGGCGCCGCCATCGGCGGGCTCAAGGTCTCCACCGAGAACGCCTGGTTCGCCGCCCGCCCCTCGGGCACCGAGGACGTGTACAAGATCTACGCCGAATCCTTCAGGGGAACCGAGCACCTGGCACAGGTCCAGCGGGAGGCACGCGACCTGGTCTCGGCGTCCCTGAGCGGATGATGACGAGGTGAACACGTACCGGGCGGCCGGGTCGCGGGTGTGCCCCGTGAACCCGTCGTAGACCGTCGGCTGCCCGGCCCGCTCCTTCGCGTGGTCCTTCTGATCGTCCCTCCTAAGGTCCCCGCCCGCGGGGACCTCTGTCGCGGGGACCTTTGTCGCGCGGCCCCGCGCCCAGCCGCCAGCAGCGCAGCGCCACCCAGCACCCGGACCCGACGCCGATCAGCGCGGCCAGCACGTACACCACTTTGATGGCCGCGTCCGAGATGTAGCCGTTGCCTGCGACGAGGACGGCCATGAGCAGCGCGGCCAGCAGCCCCACACCCGCGCCTCCCACGATGCCGAGCAGCCCCGCTCCCAGCGCGCGCGACAGGCGGCCCCTGCGACGGGGCACCGGCACCATGACGGTCATGATCCGGCCCACGACGAGGGCGGGGTCGTCGTCGATCCCGCCGGCGACGAGTTGGACGGTCACCCCGCCCCGCTCGGGTTCGCTCAGGCAGATCCACTGGCGGTCGTCAATGAAGACGGTGGCCCCGCCCGCGCCGGGAACGATCAGCCACAGGAACGGCGTGCCCTCGGGAAACGCCCTGACGCCGTGGCGGGCCGTCGGGGCGTGCAGGTCGAGCGCGGCGCCAAGGGCTCGCAGCGCCACCTCCTGGCCGGATTTACCCACGGTGGCCTCCCTCCCCCATCCCTTCGTAGCGCACGCCGGCCGCCTGCTCCAAGGGCCCCGGCGGGCAGCGTTCAGGCGGAGCTCACACGGGGGACCTACCAAGGGAACGGGCCCCGGCGGGGGAACCGTCCACGACGGAGAGACCGGCGAAGCCGCGCCTGCCACGAACCCCGGCAGCGCGGCGGCGGCGAACCTCACGCTCCATCACACTCGGGGGCCTGCCCTCAGGCAGGGGCAACGAACACTATGAGGCAATGTCGTTCACGAAAGAACAGGCCATTTCTCCGCAAAGGGCGGCGAGGGCGCGGGGAGAGAGACCCCGTTCCGCGCTAGGGGGTCTCCGGGAAGGTGCGGGGATCCGCCCGGTCCGTGACCCGTTTGATCTCGAAGAACGCCTCCTCGGTGGCGAGCACCTTGAACGCGTCCCAGAGCCGCCCGGCCCGCTCACCGACCGGGATCTCACTGATGACGGGGCCGAACTGCCCGGCGTGCCCGTTCACCGAGATGGTCGGGACGCCGATCAGCGACTGGTTCCGCTTCCCGGCCGGCACCAGGGCGTGCGAGGCGTGGATCGCGTCGTCCCAGCTGGGATCGGTTCTCGCGGCGAGAAGCCCGGCGGGCAACCCGGCGTCGGCCAGCGCGGCGGCGATCACCGGTGCCAGCCCCTCCATCGCGGCCCGCCAGTCGGTGAGGCCGCCGGCGGCGACGGCCTCGCGGGACCGCCGGAACAGGCCGTCCGCGCCGTGGTAGCGGGTGCCGAGCGCGGTGTATAGGTCACCGACGGCGACGTTCCCCGCCGCCTCGCGTGCCGCGGCGAACACCCGGATGGTGCCCCGGCCGAGTTCGACGATCTCGCGGTACTCCTCGGACATCTCCCGTTTCTCGTTGAGCACCGCCAGGCTCATCTCCCGCCAGTTGACCGTGATGGGACGCACCTTGCCCACCTCCACGATCCAGCGGGAGGTGATCCAGGCCCAAGGGCAGCCGGGATCGAACCAGAAGTCGACCAGATCCTCGCTCACGGCGATCCTCTTTCCTCGGAAGTCCTCATTCCAGGATGGGACCTCAACCGCGATGGAGGTCAAGGGCGGGCCGGGGATCACTGGAGCGCGTGGAGAGCATGGCCGCGTCAGGAGACCCGGCCATTCGAGCCCGCCCCGGTCGTGTGCCACCCTTCTCTCACGGGACCTTCGAACACGGCGTCGTCACGAACGGCTGATCGAATCCGACAGCTCCCGCACACCGGCGAGGCATACCCGGCAGCGCGGATCTCGATCAAGAGAATGACAAAAAGCTACTTTCAGGGCAGCCGCTATGAAGGAAAGTGTCATTAATGTGTAACCTGCTCTGGGACGCCCCCCGCCGCCGACCTGTCCGAAGACGCCTCCCTCGACCGAGAAGGTGACCTCATGCCCCACCGCAGCCCCGACCTGGCCCGGCTGGCCATGACCGTCCTCCAGCCGGGTTTCGACGGCACCGAGCCTCCCGGCTGGCTGCGCCGCGCGCTCGGCGAGGAAGGTCTCGGCGGGACGGTGCTGTTCGCCAGGAACCTCACCGGCCCCGCCCACACGGCCGATCTCGTCGCCCGGCTGCGCGCGGAGAATCCCGCCGTGGTGGTCGCGGTGGACGAGGAGGGCGGGTCGGTCACCCGCCTGCAGGCCGCGAGGGGCAGTTCGTGGCCGGGTAACCGGGCGCTGGGGGTAGGCGACGACGTCGAACAGACCCGGCTGGTCGCCCAGGAGATCGGCCGTCTCCTCATCGCGGCGGACATCACCCTCGACTACGCCCCGGTGGCCGACGTCAACGCCAACCCCGCCAACCCGGTGATCGGCGTCCGCTCCTTCGGCCCGGACCCGGAACTGGTCTCCAGGCACACCGCGGCCTGGATCCTGGGTCTTCAGGGCGCCGGGGTCGCCGCCTGCGCCAAGCACTTCCCCGGTCACGGCGACACCCACACCGACTCCCACCATGCCCTGCCGACCGTGCACGCCTCCACAGAGCTTCTCGCCGAACGCGACCTGCCGCCCTTCCGCGCCGCGGTGGCAGCCGGAGTACGGGCCATCATGTGCGGCCACCTGCTGGTCCCCGCCCTCGATCCGGACAACCCCGCGACGCTGAGCCGGCGGATCATGACCGGGCTGCTCCGCGAGGAGATGGGATTCGACGGCATGATCGTCACCGACGCCGTCGAGATGCGCGCCGTCGCGGCCCTCCACCCGCCGGGGGAGATCGCGGTCCGCGCCCTGCTGGCAGGGGCCGACGCGATCTGCGCGGGCATCTCCTCCCCCGGCGGCGAGAACATCCACGAGCTGCGCGACGCCATCGTGGACGCCGTACGGGAGGGCAGGCTCCCCGAGGAGCGGCTGGCCGAAGCGGCCTCGCGCGTGCTGGCCCTGTCCCGCTGGTACGCCGCGAGCGGCGCCGTGGAGGCCCGAGCGGCCCAGAGCGCCGCGCGGGCGCGGGACGGGGATGGCCCGGGAGACGAGGAGCTCGGCCTGAGGACGGCCCTCGCGGCCATGCGCGTGGTCGGCACCCCGCCGGCGCTCTCCGGACCACCGCTGGTCGTCGACATCGCTCCTCGGCTGAGCCAGGCGGTCGAGCCGGGTACGCCCACCGGCCTCATCGGCGCCTTCGCCGAGCTGGTGCCGGACACCACCGGGCACGTCGTCACCGCGGACAGGCCCGAGCTACCCGAACTGTCCGGCCCCGGCGGCGAGGGGCGCCCGCTGGTCCTGGTGGTACACGACGCCTGGCGCCACCCCTGGGTCAGGGACCTGCTGGCACGGGCCGTCACGCTGCGCCCCGACGCCATCGTGGTCGAGACCGGAGTGCCCGGCGAGCCCACCGGAGCCGTGTACGTGACCACCAACGGCATCTCCCGGGCCTCGGCCCGCGCCGTCGCCCACTGGCTGACCACTGACCCGGAAGGCGCTCATTGACCTCCTCCCCACAGCCGAGAGCGGGAGATCCCACCTCTCACCGGCAGCCGGCCGGGTCCCACCTCTCCCCCACCGGCGTCCCACCTCTCCGCCGGCCCGACGGCGAGAGCACCACGCGGCGTGCTTCGGTAGCTTGGTTATCGCCACCCCCGAACACCCCACAGAACCATGCGGCACCGCGCCACCTTCCCTCCCCAGAACCAGAACTCGGGGTCTCCACGCTCAAGGAGATTTGATGAACGTCCTCGACGGCCCCACCCCCGTGAACCTGGTGGCCACGGTGAGGGCCGTCCTGCCCTCGCTCACCCCCGCGGCCCAGGCCATCGCCCGCCTCATACTCGACGATCCCGGCATGGTGGCCCGCAGCACCATCACCGAGTTCAGCGCGGTCTCCGGGACGAGCGAGGCCACGATCGTGCGCACCGCCAGGGCCCTGGGCTTCGCCGGATACTCCCAGCTGCGCTTCGCGCTGGCCGCCGCGGTGGCCAGGGACCAGCCCGAGCGGCTGGTGCCCGGCGACCTCGGCCCCGACGACCCGCTGACCGACGTGATCGCGAAGGTGGCCAGGGCCGAGGCGGAGGCGCTGGCCGACACCGCGGCGCAGCTCAACCCCGACCGGCTGGGCGCGGTGGTCGAGGCACTGATCGCCGCACGCAAGATCGACGTCTACGGAGTGGGCGCCTCCGGGCTCGTGGCGGCCGACATGGCGCAGAAACTGATGCGGATCGGCCTGCCCGCTCACGCCTTCACCGACGCGCACCTGGCGCTGACCAGCGCGGCGCTGGTACGGGCGGACGACGTCGCGGTGGTGGTCAGCTGCACCGGCGAGACCCCCGACGTGCTCGCGCCGCTGCGCGTCGCGCAGCGGGCGGGTGCGACCACGGTGGCCATCACCAACAACCCGCGCTCCTCCCTGGCCGAGCTCACCGACCACGTCCTGGTCTCGGCCGGCAGGGAGACGGTCTTCCGCCCGGGGGCGCTGGCCAGCCGGATCAGCCAGCTCCTGATCGTCGACTGCATCTTCGTCGGCATCGCGCAGCGCACCTTCGAGACCTCGGACGCCGCACTGCGGGCCACCAGGGACGCCATCGACGGGTTCAGAGCCGACCACCGCCGCCGAAGCAGGTAGCACGCCGGGCCGGAGAGCCCGAACACGGTCGTGCCGATCGACGCGCTCACCGGCGAGATCACACGACGCCCCGCATCGGCCCGCCTCGGAAGCCGCCGTCACCTGCACCGCGAACCCTCGTGGCCGCGATCGCGGACACGGCGCGGGTTCAGGACAGGCGCAGGGCCTCGGCGGCGACGGCGTGGCGCAGGTCGCGGATACCCGCGCGACCGCGCACCGGATGGACGTTGTTGGTCAGCAGGACGACGGCGAGGGCGCGTCCGGGGTCGACGACGAGTGAGGTTCCGGTGAAGCCG
The DNA here is from genome assembly GCF_040607515.1 of Streptosporangium sp. NPDC005286. Classification (NCBI taxonomy): domain Bacteria; kingdom Bacillati; phylum Actinomycetota; class Actinomycetes; order Streptosporangiales; family Streptosporangiaceae; genus Streptosporangium; species Streptosporangium sp. NPDC005286. The sequence goes on from NZ_JBEXGU010000187.1 coordinate 7,525, forward strand.
GAGTGGCCGTAGGCGCCGGTGAGCGGGCCGACGATCGCGGGGTCGCCGATGCGCACGCCCAGGCCGTGACGGAAGTCCGCGCCCTCGACGCCGTGGTCGCGGGTGATCTCGGCGACCGTGGCGGGGCGCAGGACCGGCACGCCCCCGGTGCGCAGCGTCTCGGCGAAACGCAGGAGATCACCGGCGGTGGAGAAGATCCCGGCGTGCCCGGCGACCCCGCCCAGGCCGTGCGCGGTCTCGTCGTGGACCTCGCCGCGCACGCACCCCGGCCCCGGGCGTTCCGGCTTGTGCTCGGTGGCGACGGCCCTGGGCAGCAGGACCGCGGCCGGACGGTAGCCGGTGTCGGACAGGCCCAGCGGGCCGGTGACCCGGGCGCGGGTGAGCTCGTCCAGGGGCGCCCGCCCGGCGATCTCCGCCACCCGGCCCGCCGTGATCAGCCCGACGTCGGAGTAGAGGTAACGCCCGCCCGCGGGGCCGATCGGCGGTGTCGAGAGGATCCGCTCCATACGCCTGGCGTGGACCTCGGGGCCGTCTCCGGGAATCTCCTCGTGAGCCCTGCGGCTCGGCGGCAGGCCCGCCGTGTGGGTGAGCAGATGCCGCAGGGTGGTCTCGGGAGTGCCGCCGTAACAGGCGGGCAGCCAGGCGGCGACGGGTTCGTCCAGGCCGAGGCGGCCCTCCTCGACCAGCGACAGGATGACGGCGGTCGTGAAGAGCTTGGTGACCGAGGCGAGATCGAAGATCGAGTCGTGCCCGGCGGGCGGCCGGTCGGCGGCGAGTTCCTCCGAGGCCGACGAGTAGCGTACGGTCTCCCCCACGGCCGCGGCGGCCACTGTGACGCCGCCGACGGCGATCGCGGCCACCGCCGCCGAGCAGACGCGCGGCACCGCCGCCCCCAGGATCTCGGCCAGCCTCTCCCCTTCATCGGGAAAGTCCGCCGGAGGCTCAGACACCCCGGGTCCGCCCCGCCGCCTCCAACCGGTCGCCGTGCCGTGGATCTCGGCCAGCCTGCCCCCTTCATCGGGAGGGTCCGCCGGAGGCTCAGGCACCCCGGCTCCGCCCCGCCGCCTCCAGCGCCGCCTCCAACTGGTCGCCGTGCCGCTCCAGCAGGACCCGCGCGCCGTCGGCGTCGAGGCCGTGCTCGATCATCAGCACCGCGACCTTCACGTGCCACTCGGCCGCCTCCAGCGCGGAGCGGGAGACCGGCAGGGCGGCCCCGGTGATGTCGCTGACCATCCGGGCCGCGCGGTCGGCCAGCTTGGAGTTCATCGCCGACACTTCGATCATGGTGTTGCCGTAGGTACGGCCCAGCCTGACCATCGCGATCGTGGAGATCATGTTGAGGACCAGTTTCTGCGCGGTCCCCGCCTTGAGCCTGGTGGAGCCGGTCACCACCTCCGCGCCGACGACCACCTCGATGGGGTGCAGCGCGGCCGCCGACAGCGGGGTCGCCACGTTGCACGACAGCCCCACGGTCAGCGCGCCGCGGCGGCTCGCCTCGGCGAGCGCACCGAGCACGAAGGGCGCGCGGCCGCTGGCGGAGATGCCCACCACCGAGTCGAGCGCGCCCACCCCCCTCTCGGCGATGGCGGCCGCTCCCCCCTGCTGGTCGTCCTCGGCGCCCTCGACGGAACGGGTCAGCGCGGGGGAACCGCCCGCGATGACCCCCTGCACGAGTTCGGGATCGGTGCCGAAGGTCGGCGGGCACTCGGAGGCGTCCAGCACGGCCAGCCGGCCCGACGTCCCCGCGCCCACGTAGAACAGGCGGCCACCGGCCTTCATCCGGGCGACGACCGCGTCGATCGCGGCCGAGATCTCCGGGATCGACGCGGCCACCGCCGCGGGCACCGTGCTGTCCGCGGCGTTCATCAACCGGGCCACCTGCTCGGTCGAGAGCAGGTCGATCCGGTTGTAGCGAGGATCGCTCTGTTCGGTGGAAAGCGCGGAAAGCGGATCACTCATGGCGTCCAATGTCATTGAAGTTCCTGTCTCGCTACCGTCAAGTAAATGATCTTCTGACAATGCGGGCGTTGTAGGCGTATGTCGGGCTGGGGCGGGACCCATCGGGCCGCACCGGCAGGCTGGGGCCGTCACCGCAGACCACGGCGGTAAAGCCAGAAGACCCGCTCGGCGTGCGCACCGACCGCCCGGGCGTAGAAGTGCAGCGGCCCCACCCAGCCGATCTGGGCACTCGACATGCCCGCGGCCCGCTGCTCGGCGAGGCAGCGGCGCAGGAGCACACGGCCGACGCCCAGACCCCGCGCGGCCGGCGTGGTGCCCATCGGACCGAACCAGGTGGGCCTGGCCCCCCACGCCGCGAAGCCGAGGAGCTTCCCCTCCCCGACGGCGTAGTGGCAGCCGACGGCCTGCTCCGCCTCCCACGCCCAGTTGCCGTTCCACTGCTCCCCGACGAAGGCCGACACCGCGGCGCGGTCCCCGGGGGCGGCGGCGTGCACGGTGACCCCCAGGTCCGCCAGCCGCGCGAGGTCGGCCTCGACGGACAGGTCGCCGGTGAGGTCGACGGTCATGTTCCAGGCGACGTTGTAGCGCTCGTAGCCGAGGCTCTCGGCCAGGCAGGCCGCCTCGGTGTAGCGCACGTCGATGCCGGGCCAGGCGTAGGCGGGCGGGTTGCCCGCGAGGCGGACCTCGGTCGCCCCCTGGCCGCGCAGCCAGTCCTCGGCCGCGGCGACCAGCGCCCGGCCGAGCCCCGCCCCCCGGGCCTCGGGACGCACGGCGAGCAGGTCGACGTGGCCCGCGTACGGATCGCGCACCGACATGGAGACGAACACCACGCCGTCGAGGCCGCGCGTCACCAGCGCCGTCCAGCGCCGGCACTCGGGCGGCTCGGCGAGCCGGGCGACCAGGCTCGCCGCCTCCCCGGTGTCCAGGGTGAGCGCGGACCCGGCGATCCCGGCGAGCGCCGCCGCGTCGGCCGCGGCGGCCTCACGAATCCCGGGCACCCCGTGCGTCCCGCGACCGTTCCCCGGCGGGTTCACGACCGGCCGATCGGCATGGCGACGACGTTGCGGGGGGTGGGGTGGAAGCAGGCGTGCTCCTGGGGCGTGTCCCCACCGTGACCGAGCACCGGCTGCTCGGACTCGCAACGACCGGTGCTGAACGGGCAGCGCCGGGCGAACAGGCAGCCCGCGTCGTGGCGGCTCTCGTCGAGCGTCCCTGCCGGCGTCACCCGCTGCTCACCCGGCCGCTCCAGGCCGTGCAGCACCGGGATGGCCGACAGCAGCGACTGGGTGTACGGGTGCACCGGGTCGGAGATGATCGTCTCGACATGGCCGCGCTCGACGACCTGCCCCCGGTAGATGACGTACAGCTCGCCGTCGTCGCCGATGTAGCGGGCGGTCGCCACGTCGTGGGTGATGAAGAGCACGCTCACCCCGAGGTTCTCGCGCAGGTCCTTGAGCAGGGCGAGGATGCCGAGCCGCAGCGACACGTCGATCATGGAGACGGCCTCGTCGGCGACGAGCATCTCGGGGTCGACGGTGAGTGCCCGGGCGATGACGACCCGCTGGCGCATGCCGCCGGAGAGCTGGTGGGGGTAGCGGGGCAGCACGTAGCCGGGGTCGAGACCGACCAGTTCCAGCAGTTCCCTGGCGCGCCCGTCCGCCCATGACCGCGAACGGCCGGTCTGCCCCGCCCGCAGCGACAGCGGCGCGTCCAGCGTCTGGTGCACGGTACGGGTCGGGTTGAGCGCCGAGTACGGGTCCTGGTGGATGAGCTGGATGCGGCGGAAGTACGGCTCACGCTGCCGCGGGCGCAGCGACGACATGGGCGTGCCGTCGATGGTGATCTCCCCGGAGTCGTGACTCTCCAGCCCGGCGATGATCCGTCCGAGCGTCGTCTTGCCGCAGCCGGACTCTCCGATGAACGACGCCGCCCCGCCCTTCGGGATGGCGAAGTCGACGCCGCGCAGCGCCTTCACCTCCCGTCCGGCGAGCGCGCTTCCTCGTTGCCTGAAGGTCTTCGTGATGTGCTGCCCCGTGATCACGCCTTCTCCTCCCTGGTCTCCGCGTCGCGGGCGGCGACGGCGTGGCAGGCCACGATCCACTCGCCGTACGGGACGGCGGGCGGCTCCTCGGTCTCACAGACGTCCATGCGCAGGTCGCAGCGTTCCCTGAAGACGCATCCCCGTGAGGGAACGGTCCCAAGCGTCGGCGGGCGGCCGGGCAGCGCCCTGGCCTCCCCGAGGTCGCCGACCAGGCGGGGGATGGCCCGGACCAGGCCCTGGGTGTAGGGGTGGCGAGGCGCGCCGAGCACCTCGGTGGTCGGCCCCTGCTCCACCACCCGTCCGCCGTACATGATGACCAGCCGGTCCGCGACCTCGGCCACCACGCCGAGGTCGTGGGTGATGACGAGCGTGGTGAGCCCGCGCTCCTGGTGGACCTCCCTGACGATCCGCAGGATCGTGGCCTGAGTGATCATGTCGAGTGCGGTGGTGGGCTCGTCCAGCACGACGAGATGGGCGTTGAGGACCAGCGCGAACATGATGCCGACCCGCTGGCGCATCCCTCCCGACAGCTCGTGCTGGTGGGAGTCGAGCACGCGCGCGCCGTCCATGCCCATCCGGCCGAGCAGGTCCTTGGCGTCCCTGACCAGCCCGCGCAGGTCCCGGATCTCGTGCGAGCGCCCCAGGTCGAGCAGTTGCTTGCCGACGGTCTTGAGCGGGTTGAGGGAGTTCTGGGCGGCCTGGAAGACGTATCCGATGTGCCGGCCTCTCGCCCTGCGCAGGTCCTCGCCCCGCAACCGGGTGACGTCGCCGAGACCGTCGATCTCCACGCTGCCCGACCTGATCCTGCCGGGCGGCTGGACCGCGTTGAGCAGCGACAGCGCCAGGGTGGACTTGCCGGACCCGGACTCGCCGACCACCCCGGTGATCGTCCCGGGCGGTAGATCCAGGTCGATCCCGGACACGGCGGGCAACTCTCCCGCCGCCGTCCGGTAGACGACGGACAGGTCCCTGACCCGCACTCCCGGCGGCCCGCTCCTTTCCGCGTCGCGGGTGCCCGCGGCACCGCGGGTGTTCCGGGCGGCCTCGGTGCTTCGGACGCCCACGGCCGCGGACAGCCGCTCGCCCAGTGTCATGGACACCTTCTCAGCAGGTACGAACATCGGTCACTCCTCCCGCAGCCGGGGGTTGAAGATCTCGTCCATGGCGTCGACGACGAGGACGATGCCCAGGGTGAGCAGCAGGATCGCCAGCAGCGGCGCCAGCATGTACGGCAGCGCGGCGGTCGTCGTCAGCGCGCCGCCGCCGAACACGGCGAGGTTGAGCATGACGCCCCAGTTGTTGGCGTCGAACGGCAGGACGCCCAGGAAGAACAGGCCCACCTGCGCGTACACCGCGCCGGTCACCGCGATGAGCGTGTTCATCGCGATGAAGGGGGCCATGCTGGGCAGCAGTTCCCTGCCGACGATGTGCCTGGTGGACAGGCCAAGTCCCCTGGCCGCCTCGACGAAGCCGCGCTCGCGCAGCGAGAGGGTCTGCGCCCGTACGGCGCGCGCCACCCCGCCCCAGCCGAGGAGTCCGAGCACCAGGCCCATCTCGATCGCGCCGGTGAACTTCCAGATCGTCGACAGCACCAGCAGCAGCGGGAGACCGGGGATGGTCAGCTTCATGTCGGTGATCCGCATGAGCACGCTGTCCCAGCGCCCCCGCCTGAACCCGGCGAACAGCCCGACCGCGGTGCCCAGGGCGACCGTGATGACGGCGGTGACCAGGGCGGTCAGCAGGACGTACCGGGCCCCGGTGATCACCAGGGCGAGCACGTCCGTACCCTCGAAGTCGGTCCCGAAGGGGTGCGCCCAGCTGGGCGCGGCGTAGAGCGCGTTGTCGTCGCGCGGCAGCCGCTCGGGGTAGAGCAGTGGCCCGAAGACACCCATGAACGTGAACACGCCCAGGATGACCACGCCCACCAGCCGGCTGGGCTTGCGCCGCAGGACCCGCCAGACGCCGCGCCGGAAGTTGCGCCGCAGCGTCGCGCGGGTGCCGCCCCTGGTGATGACCGGCGCGGTCATGCGATCTCTCCCGCCGGCCGGCCGCCCTGGACGCGGTGTCCGTCGGCTGTCGTGATTCGCCGGTTCATGAAGCCTCCTGTCCGGAACGGACCCGTGGGTCGATCGCGGTGTAGAGCATGTCGGCCACGATGTTGGCGATGACGATCGCCACGGTGATCAGCAGGAAGGCCCCGCCCATCAGCGTGTAGTCGCGGTCGGTGATGCTGTTGAGCAGCAGCAGACCCAGCCCCGGGTAGGTGAAGATCCGCTCGATGAAGATCGCGCCGCCGAACAGCAGGCCCAGCGAGAGCGCCAGGGTGGTGAAGAGCGGCAGGATGGCGTTGCGCGCCACGTAGCGGAAGATGAAGCCTCGCTTCAGGCCGCGCAGCTCGGCGGCCAGGATGAAGTCGTCGCCGAGCACGGTGACCACGCTCGACTTCATCGCCAGGATCCAGCCTCCGTAGCCGGCCAGCGCGTAGGTCAGGACCGGCATCGTGGCGTACTGGATCAGCGAGCCGATGTAGGCGGCGTTGAGGCCCGGCTCAAGCGTGACGTCCGCCGTGCCGCCCGCGGGGAAGATCGGCAGGAGGGTCGTGAAGACCGCGCTCAGCAGCAGCGCGAGGACGTACTGCGGCAGGCCGTGCATGAGCGAGCCGGAGACGGCCAGGACGTCGCCCAGCTTGCTGGACCGCTTGATCGCCGCGTAGACACCCATGATGATGCCGACCGCGAAGCTGAGCAGGGTGCCGACGAGGACCGGCAGGATCGTCCAGGCGGCCGCCGAGGCGAGCAGGCTGGTGACCTCCGCGCCGGGGACGCTCGCCGACTGGCCGAGGTCGAGGTGGAGCAGTCCCTTCATGTAGTCGGCGTACTGCTCCCACATCGTGCCCTTCGGCATGAAGCCGTACAGCACCGCAGTGGCACGCTCGGCCTGGTCGGGCGACATGCCCTGCTCGACCAGCTTCTCGTAGCGGGCCTGCATGGGGTCGCCGGGGATGTTCCTGATGATCACGAAGCTGATCGTGGTGACCACCAGGATCATGACGAGCCCTCGGGCGAGATGGCCCGCGAGGCGGCGTGCGATGACCGTCATATGTGGCTACTTCCTCTCGAGCATGCCGAGTTGGAGCCAGACGCCTGCGGTGAGGCGCAGCGTGTCGCTGTCCTGACCGGGGAATCCGCTGAAACGCGTGGTGTTGACGACCTGCGTGTTGACGTAGTCCCACAGCTGGATCACCGGAAGGTCCTGGTTGGCGGCCCTGGCCAGGGTTGAGATGATCTTCTTCTGCTCCGCCTCGGGCGCGGAGTTCAGCCTGACCGCGAGCTCGCCGGGGTTGATCATGCCCTCGCCGTTGACGTCGAGGGTCTCGGCACCGCCCATCCAGTTGCCCTTCGTGCCGGGGGCGACGTGCGTGAGCCTGCCGCCGAAAAGCTGCCAGCCGTTCTGGGCCCCGTACAGGCGCTGGTAGATGTTGTACGGGGCGGGCCCGAGCGCCACCAGCCAGAAGCCGAGGTCGTACTTGCCGGCCGCCATCTCCTCCAGGTAGAGCGGGTAGTCGGCGGTGGTGACGACCTCGGCGTCGATCCCGGCGTCGTTGAGCTGGCTGGTGACCGCCTTGGCCCCGGCCAGCCAGTCGGAGAAGGACGCGGGCACGTTGATGGTCATCTTCCAGGGGCTGCCGTCCGGCATCGTCCACCTGCCGCCGACCTTCTTCATGCCCGCGGCCCGCAGCTCCCGCTCGGCCCTGGCGGGATCGTGCCGGTACGGCTCCAGGGCGGCGACACCGTCGCCCAGCCATGCCTTCGCGGCCTCCTGGTGCATGCCCGAGGTGGCGACAGAGGCGATGCCGCCCTCCGGGGAGGCGACCTTGGTGACCTGCTCGCGGTCGATCAGGTAGGCCAGCGCCCGGCGGACGTGCACGTTGTCGTAGGGCTTCCTGGACTGGTTGAACGCCAGCGCCTCGCTGACCGGCGAGTACCCCCTGACCACGGCGTTGCCCGGGGTCTGGGTGATGCGCTTCATCACAGCGGCCGGGACCGCGGTGAACGGCGCGCTGTCCAGCCTGCCGGAGACCAGGTAGTTCCAGACCTGCTCGTTGCCGGTGTAGTTGAGGATGCGCACCTGGTCGGCGGCGACGTTGGCCGCGTTGTGGAAGTACTTGTTCTTGACCAGCAGCGCCTCACCCGGATTGACGCGTTTCAGGACGAACGGCCCGGCGGAGACGTCCTTGGGCGGGGAGAAGGTCATGACCTTCTCCGCGAGGCTGGTGATCCCGGCCCGTGCCACCTCGGCCCCGGGGGCGTCGCTCTGCGCGACCTTCAGCTTCTGCCAGAAGTCGGCGGGCAGCACGCCGCCCCAGACGTGCTTGGGGACGATGACGGTCTCCATGACGCTGCGGACGAAGGTGGAGCTCGGGTTCTTCGTCTTCTGGGCGATCCTGATCGTCCTGTCGTCCAGAATCTTGATGTCGGAGGCCGCCCCGGCCGCGGAGGGGTCGAGGGCGTAGGCGGTTCCGCCCTGGGTGTAGGCCAAGCCGATGGAGAACTTCACGTCCTCGGCGGTGATCGGCCTGCCGTCGGACCACCTGCCGTCCGGCTGGAGTTCGATGGTGATCGAGGACTGGTCCGGGGCGATCTGCCAGCTCTTCGCGACGCCCGGGTAGAACTGGTTCGGGTCGGTCAGATGGTTCTTGGTCCACCCGAGCCACTCGGCGTTGTACCCGCGGAAGGCGTTGCCCTTGGGGTTGTACGGGTTGATCGGCGCGTTCGCGTCGATGCCCGGCTTGAGCGCGTCGATCGTGGTGAAGACGGCGCTCCCCACGGAGGCGGAGCTGTCGGCGCCGCCCGCGCCGCCGCAGGCCGCGGTGACGGCCGCGAGGCAGAGGGAGGCCGCTACCGCTACTAGTCGCTTCATGAACGCTCCGTGGGGTGTTCTCCGAGGTCAGGGCATCTATGTGGGGGTACCAGGTGTTGTCCGGACCTTACGTTCACCTTGACGGTTGCGTCAATAAACTCCACTTCTGTGGAACATTTTGTAGCTTTCCTTCATTCCCCGTTTACCCTTCCACGGCGCCGCCCCCCGCGAGCCGGACGATCACTCCTCCGCCGGGGATGCCTGATCCCCCGGCGGAGGAACGAGAACCACGCGGGCCCGAAAGCGCCGAAGGGCCGGTCCCTGGGGCGGCGGGCGGCTGAAAGTTACACCCCCGCCGCAGGCGTCGCAGCAGGTCAGGGCGCTCTCGACGAGCGGCCGGCTTCCCGCTCCCGCCCGGGGCCACCTAGCATCGGGCCCCATCGAGGCAGGAGCGGAAAATGCGACGAAAGACGCGTGGAAGCGACGCGATCCTGGCGGTTCTGACGGCCGCGGTGACCGCGGTCGCGACCCTGGGCCTCCTCCTGGCGGCCACGGCGATGCCCGCGCAGGCGGCGGCCACCAGGATCATGGCACTCGGAGACTCCATCACCGGTTCCCCCGGATGCTGGCGGGCCCTCCTGTGGAACCGGCTCGTGAACGCCGGTCACACCAACATCGACTTCGTCGGCACCCTGCCACCGCAGGGCTGCGGCGTCGCGCACGACGGGGACAACGAGGGGCACGGCGGGGCGCTGGTCACCAACGTCGCCGACCAGAACCAGCTCCCCGGCTGGCTCTCGGCGACCACACCCGACATCGTGATGATGCACTTCGGCACCAACGACGCCTGGAGCAACCGCGCGACCGCCACCATCCTGACCGCGTACGGCAAGCTGGTGGACCAGATGCGGGCGAGCAACCCCAACATGAAGATCCTCGTCGCCCAGATCATCCCGATGAACCCGAGCACGTGCGGTGAGTGCGCGCAGCGGGTCTCCGCGCTCAACGCGGCGATTCCCGGCTGGGCTGCGGGCAAGACCACCGCTCAGTCACCGATAGTCGTGGTCGACCAGTGGACGGGCTTCAGCACCGCGACCGACACCTACGACGGCGTGCACCCCAACGCCTCGGGCGACCAGAAGATGTCGGACCGGTGGTTCCCCGCTCTGGCCGCCCTGCTCGGCTCGGGACCGCCCCCGACGATCACCCCCACCCCGACGCCGACCATCACGCCTCCGCCGAGCGGCGGCTGCACGGCCACCTACCAGACCACCAACCAGTGGCCGGGCGGCTTCCAGGGCGAGGTGACCGTCAAGAACACCGGTGCGGCGGCCATCACCGGCTGGACGGCGAACTGGACGTTCACCGGCCGGCAGATCAGCCAGGCCTGGAACGCGACGGTCACCCAGTCGGGAGCCTCGGTCTCGGCACGGAACGCCGCCTGGAACGGCTCCCTGGCCGCGGGCGCGACCGCGACCTTCGGCTTCATCGCCTCGGGGACGGGCTCCCCGGCTCCCGCGGTGTCCTGCACGACCGGCTGACCGGTCCGATCACCGTACGGCCGGGTTCCGACGCACACATCCGGCCGTACGGCGTCCCGCGCACCCGGGGCCGGCCCCGCGGCGCCGCCCCCCCCCACGGAAGATCACACCACTGA
>NZ_JBEXGU010000188.1:0-17628 GCF_040607515.1 Streptosporangium sp. NPDC005286
CCCGGGGCGCCGGCGACGACCCGGCCCTGGCCGCCATCGGGCTGGAGAGCCCCGATCCCGCCGGCTCGGTGGCACGCGCCGAGGCACTGCTGTCACCGGTGCTCCCCCGCCGACGCGCGCCACGGGACGTGCCGCTGAACGCCGTCGCGGCGCCTGACGGCACCGCGCTGTTCTTCTGCCGCACCAGGCGGCCGGACCATCCGAGCTGGACCGACGACTTCACCGGAGTACTGGACGGGCCCGCGGTCCCGGTACAGGCCGATCCGGACTTCCGGACCAGCCCCTCCGGAACTGCGGGAACGGCGGAGTCCGCCGGCATCACCCACGTCGACCACGTGGCGCTCACCCAGCCGTGGCACCACTTCGACGAGGCCGCGCTGTTCTATCGCAGCGTCCTCGGCCTGAGACCCCACCGGAGTCTCGAACTGCCCGACCTGTACGGGCTGCTCCGCAGCCGCGCGATGTCCAGCGAGGACGGCGCCGTACGCATGGTCCTCAATATCCGCGCGCACCCCGGCTCCCCGGACATCCCCGCACAACACGTCGCACTGGCCAGCGAGGACATCGTCGCCACCGCCCGCCGGCTGCGCGCGCTCCAGAACGTGCTGCTGCCCATCCCGGACAACTACTACGACGACCTCGAAGCCCGCCACGACCTGGGGAGCGAGCGACACCGCACGCTGCGCGAGCTGGGCCTTCTCTACGACCGCGACGAGCACGGCGAGTTCCTGCACCTCTACACCGTCACCGCCGGCCGCGTCTTCTTCGAGATCGTGCAGCGGATCGGCCGCTACCAGGGGTACGGCGCGGTGAACGCCCCGGTCCGGCTCGCCGCCCAGCACGCCCGGCCCCGTCTTTCCACCGGCCGAAGGACCGTGCCGGGCCGAAGCACGGTCGCCGAACTGCGGGGTGACGCCGACGACTAGGATGTGGACGGTCTGATCTGCCCTGCCCGTGGAGCCGTATGTCCTCGCAGCCCGTCACATCGGCGTCCCGAGAACGACAGCGTGACCCCGAACGCACCCGGGCGGAGATTCTGGAGGTCGCGCAGCGCGAGTTCACCCGCAGGGGATACACCGGCGCCCGGATAGACGAGATCGCCGCCCTCATGCGCACCTCCAAGCGCATGATCTACTACTACTTCGGCAGTAAGGAGCAGTTGTACATCGCCGTCCTGGAGAAGGTCTACACCGAGGTCCGGGCGGCCGAGGCGGCGATCGACGTGGAACATCTCGCGCCGGTCGCGGCGATCCGCACACTGGCCGAGCTGACCTTCGACCACCATGACGCCCATCAGGACTTCATCAAGCTCGTCAGCATCGAGAACGTCCATGAGGCCGAATACCTCCGGCGTTCGGAGTCCTTGGTGAACCTCGGTGTCCCGGTGATCGACCTGATCTCGCGCATCCTGGCTGCGGGCCGGGCCTCCGGTGACTTCGTCGCCGAGGCCGACGCCGTCGACGTGCATATGATGATCAGCGCGTTCTGTGTCTTCCGCATCGCCAACCAGTACACCTTCGGCGTCCTGTTCGACCGTGACCTGGCCGCGCCCGAGCACCGGGCCCGGCACCGCCGGATGGTCGGCGACATGGTCGTCGCCTACCTCACCGGAGCAGGCGCCTCCCGCCCGTAGCCTCGGCCCGGCCTCCCCGCCGCACACGCTGCCGCGCACGGCGGATCGCGGACGCCGGGGAGATCCGCGCGACATGCGGCTGAATTCGCGTTACATCCAGCCGGAATCACTATCAGTCGGCGGCGAGATGCTCCGGCGTGGGCAACGCCTTCTCGGCCATGGCGAGCACGGTTCGCAGAGCCGCGGACGGGTTGTCCGTGCGCCAGGCCAGTGCCGCCCGGAGGCGGATCGGCGGGCCGGCCAGCGGGCGGTACACCAGGCCCGTCTGCTGGATGTGCCGGCAGGAGGTGAGGGTGAGGGTCACCCCCACCCCTGCGGCGACCAGGGCGAGAACCGTGTGGGAGTCCGGGGCCTCCTGGACGATCCGCGGGGTGAACCCGGCGGCCTCGCAGGTGAGGAAGGTGGCGTCGCGCAGGGAGGATCCCGTGTCGGCGGGGAAGCTGACGAACGGTTCCCCGGCCAGGGCGGAGACCGGGATGTGACCGTGCCGCGCCAACCGGTGGTCCGAGGGCACCGCGCAGACGAGCTCCTCCTCGTCGATCACGCGCGTGGCGACACCTGGCGGGGTGGTCGGCTGGGCGGCCGGCAGACGGACGAAGCCCAGATCCAGCGAGCCGTCCGCGACCCGGGCCAGGGCGGCGTTGGCGTAGGTCTGGCCCGTCAGGACCAGCTCGATGCCCGGATGAGACACCCGGATCGCGCTGGTCAGCAGGGGTAGGGTCTCGTGACTGGAGGCTCCGGCGAAGCCGACGGTGACTCGCCCGTACTCCCCCTGGCCGGCCGCCCTGGCCGCCCGCCTGGCGGCGTCGACGCTCTCCAGCACCATCCGTGCCGGCTCCAGGAAGGACCGGCCGGCGCTGGTGAGCCGCACCGAGCGGGTGTTGCGCTCGAACAGCTGGACGCCCAGCTCTTTTTCCAGCTGGCGGATCCGCTGGCTGAGTGGCGGCTGAGCCATCTGCAGCCGCCTGGCGGCGTGACCGAAGTGCAGTTCCTCGGCCACGGCGACGAATGCCGTCAGGTGACGCAGTTCCATGACCGTGTCCGTTTCCGGGGCCGGCCGGCCCGATTAATTAATATGACGTCTGAGTCCGACCTTAATTTGGTATTGGACACTAATCAATGTCCCTGGCACCCTGTGACCGACTGCTCGCACTCGCCGAGGAGCAGCGCGGAGAAGCAGCATCCGGGACAGGACGGCCCGGCGGCCCGTGCCCGCGGCATCCGTGCCCGTACCCGCGTCCGGCCGCCGACCGGGCCATGCCGGTCACGGCCGTAGCCGACCGCGTCGGGAAAGACGTCGAGAGAAACGAGGATCCCCGTGCGCGTCAGGGTTGTCGGCACCGGAGTCATGGGCCGCGGCATCGCCCAGTGGGCTGCGACGGCCGGCCACACCGTCGAGCTCTGCGACGCCCACCGGCCGGTCCGGGTGGCCGGCGTCTGACCGGCCCTCACCGTCATCACAGGTCATCACAGGTCATCACAGGTCATCACAGGTCATCACAAGGAGAAGGAACATTGTTCAGCCGGGACTTCGGCCTGACCCAGACTCAACGCGACATCAGGACCATGGCCGCGGAGTTCGTCGACACCGAGATCGTCCCCTACTCCCAGGAGTGGGACCGGGCCGAGCGGGTCGACTCCGCGATCGTGAAAAGGCTCGGCGAGCTGGGCTTCCTGGGCCTGACGATCCCCGAGCAGTACGGCGGCGTGGACGTCGACGTACTCTCCTACGTCCTGGTCACCGAGGAGCTCGGACGCGGTGACTCCTCGGTCCGCGGGATCGTCTCGGTCTCGCTCGGGCTGGTCGCCAAGACCATCGCCGCCCACGGGTCCGAGGAGCAGAAACAGGAGTGGTTGCCGCAGCTCACCAGCGGCGACGCGGTGGGGTGCTTCGCGCTGACCGAACCGGGCACCGGCTCCGACGCGGCCTCCCTGTCCACCCGTGCCGTGCGGGACGGTGACGACTGGGTGATCAGCGGCGGCAAGATGTTCATCACCAACGGAACCTGGGCGAAGGTCGCGCTCACCTTCGCCAGGACCGGCGAGACGGGCATCACCGCCTTCCTGGTGCCCACCGACTCGCCGGGCTTCACCGCCTCGGAGATCCACGGCAAACTCGGCCTGCGCGGCCAGGCGACCGCCGAACTCGGCTACGACGCGGTGCGCGTCCCGGACTCGGCCCGGCTGGGGCAGGTCGGCAAGGGGCTGGGCATCGCGCTCGGAGCGCTGTCGCGGGGCCGGATCTCGGTGGCGGCGGGCGCGGTGGGCGTCGCCCAGGCGTCGCTCGACGCGGCCGTGCGCTACTCGACAGAGCGGACCCAGTTCGGCAAGCCGATCGCCTCCTTCCAGCTCGTACAGGAGTTGCTCGCGGACTCCGCCGTCGATGTCATGGCATCCCGGCTGCTGACCCACCAGGTCGCTCGCATGGTCGACGCCGGAGCCGGCCCGAAGGACTACGCCGTGGACGCCTCCGTGGCCAAGTACCACGCGAGCGAGACGGCGGTGCGGGTGAGCAACAACTGCTTGCAGGTGTTCGGCGGTTACGGGTTCATCGACGAGTACCCGGTCGGAAAGTACCTGCGGGACGCACGGGTGCTCACCCTCTACGAGGGCACCAGCCAGGTGCAGAAGCTCATTATCGGCCGTGACCTCACCGGGGTGGACGCCATGTTCTGAACGATCGCCGGCGGTGCGAGGAGCGGCACTGGAGCGAGGAGACAGGTGAGCCGCTCATCTTGTCTCCTCGCTCCTCGTTTCCTCCCGTTGTCAGCCGGGCAACGGCAGCACGTCGCGGCCGAAGCGCTCCATCGCCTCGATCCCGCGCTCGATCGAGGTCCGCGGACGCACCCCCGAGCGGGTGCTGCCGGACAGCGCGCGCACCCGCAGCGCGATGTGGCCGATGCCGGCCTCGCCGGCGCCGAACACGCGGCGGTGCACCTTGGGCTGACGCCCGCCCACTTGTGAACCATTGGTGTGCACCACCAGTACACTCCAGGCATGCGAGCTGTCGTCAAAACCGTGGGCACCATCCTTGTCACGATCATCCTTGGCTATCCGCTCTGGGCCCCGGAGTGGGGGCTCGGGATCCTCGGTGAGATCGGGGCGCTGGGCATGCCCGGCGGGCTGATCGCCGTCGCCGTTTTCTTCGGGCTCGTCGCGCTGTACTGCCGTGCCCTTCAGCGGACGATGACGCTCGTGCGCCCCGATGCCAGGACCGCACCGCCCGCATCGGTCTGGTGGATGTTCGCGATCCCCTACAACTTCACTGAAGACTTCTTCATCGTGCGGACCGTCTCCGCCTCAATGGCCGCTGACGCGCGTATGCCGGGCGGATTCATCCGGTGGTGGGCGGCACTCGGATACGGATGGTGCGGTTTCCAGATCCTGTCGCTCTTCCCCGGAATGGCCGGGTACATCGGCGGAGCGATCGCCCTCCCGCTGTGGGCCGCACACTGGATCATGACGGGCCGCGTCAACCGCAGGCTTGCCATCCGGCAGCCGGCCTCCCCGCTCACATACAGCCCTTAGGGAACCCATGCCACTTCCCCGCTTCGACCGACTGCCGGCTGACACGCGAGCCGCCATCCTTGCCGTCGCCCGCACCCACTTCGCGCGCGACGGCAAGGATGCGGCGTCCTTCAACCAGATCATCGCCGAGGCCGGTATCTCCAAGACCTCCGCCTACCACTACTTCGACGGCAAAGACGACCTCTTCGGCGCTGTGCTCGCCGACGCGGGCGGCCGAACGCTCACCGCGCTCGGCCCCTGGGCCGACGTGGCGACCGAGGATGAACTGTGGAAGCAGGTCGTGGCGGGCACGACCCGGCTGGTGGCACATCTGCGCGAACACCCGGACGACCGGGCGGTACTTGCCGAGCGCCCCCACCTCGACCGTGAAAGCCGATCCTGGATTCACCGACTCGTCGCGAACGGCCTGCGCATCAGCCTGATCGATCCGCTGCCAAACGTCGAATTGATCACCGTGGCGACGATCGGCGTCTTCGACGCCCTCGACACATGGGCGCTCGACCATCCGGGTGAGCCCGACCACTCCGTCGCGGGCATGCTCACTCTGTTCCTCGCGCGGCTCTGGAACACCCCCTCCAGGGGGGAGGGTGCCGTGGTGTAGCTCACGCGGTTGCGGACTCCACCGGCGACCTCGCCGGTCAGAGGCGGATCCTCCCTTGCTCGGCGTCACCGAGCAAGGGAGGATCCCGGTCGTCCGAAGCGTCCGGGGCGGTGGCCACGACCGCGATGGCCGTGATCACCAGACCCCCGCGTACCAGCCAGCGGCCGGAGAACTCCCTCAGCTCGCTGCCGTCGCGCAGTCTCGGCCCCTCGACCAGCAGCCGGGCCAGGAAACCGCCCCCGACCGGATCGAAGGTGATCGACGCCTCGGTGAAGTCGAGGCGTGGTTCCCGCCGCGGGGCCAGCGGGAACCATGCCTTGTAAACGGACTCCTTGGCGCTGAACAGCAGCCGGTCCCACCTCGCCGACGGGTCGCGCCGCAAGAAATCCGTCACCCAGCGCGACTCGTCGTCGACCGCGATGGTCTCCAGGATGCCTGGGGGCAGCGGCTTGTTCGGCTCGGCGTCGATCCCAAGGGTCGTGATGTCATCGGACCGGGCGACGGCGGCGGCACGGTATCCGGCGCAGTGGGTGATGCTGCCGACGACACCGGGGGGCCAGACCGGCGCGCCCTTCGCGCCCGGCACCACGGGCACCAGCGGGTAACCCAGGCGCCTCAGGGCGTCGCGGGCGCACCAGCGCGCCGTGGTGAACTCGCGGCGGCGCTTCTCCACCGCCCCGCTGATCACTGCCTCCTCGGCGAGGAACAGGGCGCATGGCTGCGAGTCGTCGAAGGCCTCCGACGACATGATCTCGCCGGGCAGCAGGTCCTCGATCATGGCGTGAGTTCGGGGGCCAGAATGATCGACCGCGCCGGACGGGGGGTCCCACCCCGTCGGCGCCACTCCCGCGGGTATCCCAACGAAACCTCCTCGAAGCGAACTCCGTCGTACCACGTCGTGCGTGGTATGTGCAGGTGGCCGTACACGACCACGGCCGCCCGGTACTTGAGGTGCCAGTCGGCGGTCCGCTGGGTGCCGCACCACTGGGCGAACTCCGGATAGCGCAGGACGCGGGTGGGCTCACGTACCAGTGGATAGTGATTGACGAGGATGACCGGGTGGTCGGGATCGCACGCGGCGAGCCGACGCTCGGTGAATTCCAGCCTGGCCCAGCACCATTCCTCGCGGCTCGGATACGGATCGGGATGCAGCAGCATCTCGTCCGTGCACACCACACCGTTCTCGTACGCCAGTGCCAGCGACTGCGCCTTCGTGGCCGTTCCAGGGGCGTGGAACGAATAGTCGTACAGCAGGAAGAGGGGCGCGATGGTAACCGGTCCCCCGGGCCCGTCCCATATCAGGTAAGGGTCCTCCGGCGTGCGAACTCCGAGGCGACGGCACATGTCCACGAGGTACCGGTACCGGCTGTCACCACGAAGCTGAATCGGGTCGTCCTGCGGCGTCCACAGTTCATGGTTGCCCGGCGCCCAGATGACCTGGGCGAAGCGGCGTGCCAGCAGGGTGAGCGCCCATTCGATGTCCTCGGCACGCTCGCCGACGTCACCCGCGACGATCAGCCAGTCCTCCTCGGACCCGGGCCGGAACCCTTCGACGAAGCGTCGATTCTCGGCGTAGGCGACATGCAGGTCGCTTACCGCGAGCAGATTTCGCGCCTTCATGATGTGGTCAGCTCCCGCATGATCCGGAATGGTGATGAATTCACGACAGGCCGAGCTCGTTGTCGAGGATCTCGAACATCTCGCTGTCCGTGGCCGAATCGAGGTCGAACTCCGTGTCGCCGGAATCGTGCGACAGCGCCGCCCATTTGGTCTTCAGAACGTCCAGCCGCGCCGCGACCTGCTTGTGCACATCGATGTCGACGGTCATCTCGCTGAAGGCCTTCTCCAGTTTCGCGAGCTCGGCCAGGAGCGCCGCGGACCCCGTCGGCTCGGTCAGGCCGAGCCGGTCAAGCAGGTGGTCCGCGAGAGCGAGCGGCGTGGGGTGGTCGAACACCAGGGTGACCGGCAGGCGCAGCCCGGTGGCGCCGTTCAACCGGTTGCGCAGCTCGACGGCGGTGAGCGAGTCGAAGCCCAGCTCCTTGAGGGCGCGGTCCGGTTCGACGGAGTCGGCTCGGGCATGCCCGAGCACGCCCGCCACCTGGGCGCGCACGAGATCCAGGAGCACCTCGGCACGCTCGGCGGCGCCGAGAGCGGTCAGACCGCGCACCAGGGTGTCCGGTTCCTGTTGCCGCCCGCCCGTGGCCGTACGGCGCCTGGCGGACACCAGGCCCCGCAGCAGCGGCGGAACGTCCTCACGCGCCCGCAGCGCCGGCAGATCGAGCCGGACCGGCGCCAGCACCGGGCGGTCCACGGCGACGGCCGCGTCGAACAGCCAAAGCCCCTGCCTCACCGACAGCGGGCGAATACCCGCGCGCGCCATCCGCCGCCGATCGGTGTCGTCAAGCCCGCCGGTCATGCCACCGGTCATCCCGGTGTCCTGCGCCCAGGGCCCCCAGGCCAGCGACATCGCGGGCAGCCC
Source organism: Streptosporangium sp. NPDC005286 (assembly GCF_040607515.1). Lineage (NCBI taxonomy): Bacteria > Bacillati > Actinomycetota > Actinomycetes > Streptosporangiales > Streptosporangiaceae > Streptosporangium > Streptosporangium sp. NPDC005286. Next base: position 8,242 of record NZ_JBEXGU010000188.1, read on the forward strand.
GGCGGCCCGCCGGTGGTGGGCCAGACCGTCGAGGAAGGCGTTGGCCGCGGCGTAGTTGCCCTGCCCCGCGCCGCCGGCCAGGCCGGCCACCGACGAGAAGAGCACGAACGCGGCGAGCTCCATGCCCTGGGTGAGCTCGTGCAGATACCAGGCGGCACCCGCCTTGGGCAACAGCACGGTGTCCAGCCGCTCAGGCCGCAGGGAGGGAATCGTCGCGTCGTCCAACACCCCCGCCGCGTGGACGACCGCGGTCAGCGGATGCTCGGCGGGTACGGCGGCCAGCAGACCGGCGAGCGCGTCCCGGTCGGACACGTCGCACGTGGCGATGGTGACCTCGGCACCGCAGGCGGCCAGCTCGGCCCGCAGCGCGGGGGCGCCCGGCGCCACCGGCCCCCGGCGACCTGCCAGCAGCAGATGCCGTACCCCGTACTCGCTCACCAGATGCCGCGCCACCTCGACGCCGAGACCGCCCGTACCGCCGGTGATCAGCACCGTGCCCTCGGGGTCCCACCGCCGTACGGTGTCCTCGCCCGGCGCCACCGGTGCCAGGCGTGCCACGCTCAGCACCCCGTCGCGCACCGCGACCTGCGGCTCACCACAAGCCAATACCGCCGACAGCAGCGCCCTGGACGGCTCCCCCGGCACATCGAGATCGACGAGCACGAACCGGCCGGGGTCCTCCGCCTGCGCGGCACGGACCAGGCCCCACACGGCGGCCCCCGGCAGGTCGATCAGGCGGTCGTGGTCCGGGTCGTGGTCCGGGTCGTGCTCTGGGACGTGCTCCGGGACGGTGACCGCGCCGCGCGTCACCACGATGAGGGGGGTGTCGCCGAACCGGTCTTCCGCGAGCCAGCGCTGCAGGAGGTCCAGAACGCGGGCGGTGGACTCGCGCGTCGCAGCGACGACATCCATGGAACGGGCGGAGTCCGCGGTGAGGAACGAGCCCGCGGCCACGGCCACGGCACGCGGCGCACCGTCCCGCACCGCGTCCGGTGCCCCTGCCGGCAGGGCGGCGAGCAGGCCGTCCAGTGCGGCGAGGCCCCCGGTCAGCACCGCCACGTCCAGCTCTGCGACGGAGACCGGCTCCTCGGGCAGAGGTGTCCACTCCAGCTGGAACAGCGCGTCCCGTGGCGCTCGGCGGTCGCCGCCGGCGACCGGCCCGCCGGGCGATGCCGGACGCGACACCAGCGACTCGGCGGTGAGCACGGGCGCTCCCGCCATGTCCACCGCGGTCACCGACACCGCGTCCGCGCCGGTCCTGGTCACGCGCACGCGCAGTATCGTCGCGCCGCCGGCGTGCAGGTGCACTCCGCCCCACGCGAACGGCAGGCGTCCCGCCTCAGGCTCGGCCGCCTCCAGGAACGGCACCGCGTGCAAGGCGGCGTCCAGCAGCGCCGGGTGCACGCCGTACGAGCCGGCGTCGCCGACCTGCTCCGGCAGGGCGATCTCCGCGAACACCTCATCGTCGCGCCGCCAGACCGCGCGCAGCCCCTGGAACACCGGCCCGTAGGCGAACCCGCCTTCGGCGAACCGGTCGTAGAGGCCGTCCAGCTCGACGGCGGACGCCCCCCGCGGCGGCCACACCTCGGTGTCGAACGCCTGGCCCCGGCCCGCGGCCGCGCGGCCGCCGTCGGAGAGAACACCGGTCGCATGCCGCACCCATGGCTCGTCATCGGCGGCGTCGGCGGGCCGCGCGTAGAGGCCGAGCTCGCGGTGGCCCGACGCGTCGGGCGCGCCTACCGACACCTGTACGGCCATCGCGTCCCGCTCGCCGAGCACGAGCGGGGCGGCCATGGTGAGCTCCTCCACCCGGTCGCACCCGGCCTGGTCTCCGGCCCGGATGGCGAGTTCCAGCAACCCCGCGCCGGGGAAGACCACCGTCCCGCCCACGGCGTGGTCCGCGAGCCACGGGTGCGACCGCAGCGAGAGACGGCCGGTGAGCACGACGCCGTCCGTCCCGGCCAGCTCCACCGCCGCCCCCAGCAGCGGGTGCGCCGCCGCCGCGAGCCCGAGATCCCGGGCGTCCCCGACCCGCCGCCCACTCGGCCAGAACCATCGATGCTGGAAGGCGTACGTCGGCAGATCCACCCGGCGGGCACCGGCGAACGCGGTCCTGAACACGGCCGGCCAGTCCACCGCGACACCGTGCGCGTGCAACCTCGCCACCGCCGTCATGATCGCGGTCTGCTCGTCGCGGTCCCTGCGTAGCGCCGGGACGAGCACCGCGCCCACTTGCGGCCCGGACTGCCCCGGGTGCCCCGGGTGCCCGGCGGCCTCGCCCGAGACGACGTCCTCGGCCATCGCCGTCAGCACCCCGTCGGGTCCCAGTTCGAGGTACGCGGTGACCCCTTGCCTTTGCAGCGTCCCCACGCCGTCGGCGAACCTGACCGCGCGCCGTACCTGCGCCACCCAGTAGTCCGGCGAGCACAACTCCTCGGCCGATGCCGGCTCGCCGGTCACGGTCGAGACCACCGGAATCCGCGGCGGTGCGAAGACCAGGCCCTCGGCCACCCGCCGGTACTCCGCCAGCATCGGCTCCATCAGCGGCGAATGGAACGCATGGCTCACCCTCAGCCGCGTCGTCTTGCGCCCTTCGGCCTCCAACCGGGCGGCGATCCGGACGACCGGTCCCTCGGCACCCGCGATCACCAACGAAGCGGGACCGTTCACCGATGCGATGGAAACCTCGTTCTCGTGCCCGGCGAGAAGCGGCAGTACCTCCTGTTCCGGAGCCTGGACGGCGACCATCGCCCCGCCCGGCGGCAGCGCCTGCATCAGCCGGGCACGCGCCGCCACCAGCCGGCACGCGTCCTGGAGCGGCAGCACGCCGGCCACGTGCGCGGCCGTGATCTCGCCGATCGAATGCCCGGACAGGAAATCCGGCCTGACGCCCCAGGACTCCACCAGCCGGAACAGCGCCACCTCCAGCGCGAACAGCGCCGGCTGGGTGTATCCGGTCTGGTCCAGCAGTTCGGTGTCGCCGAACATCACCTCGCGCAGCGGGTGGTCCAGCTCGGGATCCAGGTGGGCGAGCACGGCGTCGAAGGCACCGGCGAACACCGGGAAGCGCTCGTACAACCCACGGCCCATTCCGGCCCGTTGAGCACCCTGCCCGGTGAACAGCAGCGCGAGCCTGCCCGGCCGCGTGCCACGTCCGTGGACCACTCCGGGCGCCGAATGCCCGTCCACCACCGCCGTCAGGCTCGCCGGCAGCTCGTCCCGGTCACCGGCCAGCACCACCGCCCGATGCTCGAACGCCGAGCGGGTCGTCGCCAGCGAGAAGCCGATGTCCACCGGGGAGGCGTCCAGATCGTCCTGGACCCGCGACAGCAGGCGTGCCGCCTGGGCCCGCAGCGCGTCACTCGTCTTCCCCGAGAGCAACAGGGGCACCGCACCCGGCACGACGCCTGGCGCCGAGCCGGTTCCCGCATCCATGGTCGGCGGCACCTGCTCGAGGATCACGTGTGCGTTGGTCCCGCTGATGCCGAACGACGACACCCCGGCCCGCCGCGGCCGTCCGATCTCCGACCACGGGCGGTGCTCGGTGAGCAACTCCACCGCGCCCTGGTTCCAGTCCACGTGCGACGAGGCCGCGTCCACGTGCAGCGTGCCCGGCAGCACTTCGTGGCGCATCGCCATGACCATCTTGATCACACCGGCGACGCCCGCGGCCGCCTGGGTGTGGCCGATGTTCGACTTGATCGAGCCCAGCAGCAGCGGGCGGTCATCCGGCCGGTCCTGCCCGTAGGTCGCCAGCAGCGCCTGCGCCTCGATCGGGTCACCCAGTCTCGTCCCGGTCCCGTGACCCTCCACCACGTCCACGTCCGCCGGGGCCAGCCCGGCGCCGGCCAGTGCCTGGCGGATCACCCGCTGCTGCGAGGGACCGTTCGGCGCGGTCAACCCGTTGGAGGCGCCGTCCTGGTTCACCGCCGACCCGCGCACCACGGCCAGCACCTGGTGGCCGTTGCGCCGCGCGTCGGACAGGCGTTCCAGCACCAGCATCCCGACACCCTCGGACCAGCCGACACCGTCGGCGGCCTCGGAGAATGACTTGCACCGGCCGTCGCCGGCCAGCCCGTCCTGAGCACTGAAGTTGATGAACGCCCCCGGGGTGGCCATCACGGTCACCCCACCGGCCAGCGCCAGCGAGCACTCACCCGAGCGCAGCGCCTGCGCGGCCAGGTGCATCGCCACCAGTGAGGAGGAGCACGCGGTGTCCACCGTCACCGCCGGCCCCTCCAGGCCGAGCGTGTAGGACAGCCGTCCGGACACGACGCTGCCGGCCGTGCCGGTGCCCATGAAGCTCACCACGTCCGGCGGGAACTCGGCGCTCGTCGCGTAGTCGTGGTACATCACCCCGGCGAACACGCCCGTGTGGCTGCCCCGCAGCGAGAGCGGGTCGATCCCGGCCCGCTCGACCGCCTCCCAGGACACCTCAAGAAGGAGCCGCTGCTGCGGGTCCATCGCCAGCGCCTCGCGGGGCGAGATGCCGAAGAAGCCTGGGTCGAAATCCCCCGCGTCGTGCAGGAACCCGCCTTCGCGGACGTAGCTGGTGCCCCGGCGCTCGCGGTCGGGGTCGTACAGCGACTCCAGATCCCAGCCACGAGAGGCCGGGAACGCCGAGATCGCGTCCGTACCTTCCGCGACCAGCCGCCACAGATCCTCGGGGGAGGTCACTCCGCCCGGGTACCGGCACGCCATCGACACGATCACCACGGGATCGTCACCGGCCGATGTGACCGGCTGCGCGACCGTCCGCGCGGCCGCCGAGCCGCCGTGCTCGCCCAGCAACTCCGCCAGGAGGAACTCCGTCAGCGCCGTGACGTTCGGGTAGTCGAACACCAACGTCGCGGGCAGGCGCAGCCCGGTGGCCGCTGACAGCCGGTTGCGCACCTCGACGGCTGTCAGCGAGTCGAAGCCCATGCTCTGGAAGCTGCTCAGCGGCTCGATCGCGTCGCCGTCCGCGTGGCCCAGCACCAAGGCGATCTGGTCGCGGGCCAGCTCCAGCAGGGCGGCCGTCCGCTCGCCTGCCCCGAGCGGCGCGACGCGATCGGCGAGTGCGGTCGCCGCTGCGACCGTCGCCTGCCGGCGGGCCGACGACCGGATCAGCCCTTGGAGCAGGAGTGGGACGTCCTGGCCGGTACGGAATGCCGCCAGATCCAGGCGCGCGGGCACCAAGGCCGGTTCGTCGCCCGTGACCGTCACGTCGAACAGCGCCAGACCGTGATCCGGAGACAGCGGGAGCATCCCGCGCCTGGCGAGCCTGCCCATCTCGGCCTCGCTCAGGGCGCTGGTCATGCCACCGGCCTGGGCCCACGGACCCCATCCCAGTGAGAGCCCCGGCAGGCCCTCGGCCCGGCGGCGCCGGGCGAGCGCGTCCAGGAAGGCGTTCGCCGCCGCGTAGTTGGCCTGGCCCGCCGTCCCGAACGTCCCCGCCACCGACGAGAACAGCACGAATGCGGACAAATTCTCGTCTCGGGTCAGCTCGTGGAGATGCCAGGCCGCATCCACCTTGGGGCGGAACACCCGCTCCAGGCTCTGCGACGTCAACGTGCCGATCACACCGTCGTCCAGCACGCCCGCGGTGTGCACCACCGCGGTCAGCGGATGCTCGGCGGCTATCCCGGCCAGCAGACCGGCGACAGCGTCGCGATCCGCCAGATCGCATGCCACGACGATCACACGAGCACCGAGCCCGGTAAGCTCCGCCACCAGCTCGCCGGCGCCCTCCGCCCGGTCACCGCGACGGCTCACCAGCGTCAGGTGCCTGATGCCGTGCACGGTCACCAGGTGACGGGCCAGCAGGCCGCCCAGGCCGCCGGTGCCACCGGTGATCAGCACCGTGCCCTCGGGATCCCAGGCCAGGCCAGGTGGCTCAGCGGGCGGGAAGACCCGGGCCAGCCGACCGGCCAGCACGGCACCATCCCGGATCACCAGCTGTGGCTCGGCGGCGGCCAGGGCCGACGGCAGCGCGGCGATCGAGGCCGCCGGCGCGCCCACGTGGTCAAGGTCGAGGTCGAGGTCGACCAGTACAAACCGGCCTGGGTGCTCCGCCTCGGCGGCGCGCACGAGCCCCCACACCGTCGCCGCCGCCACGTCATCGCCGTCCACCGCGCCCCGGGTGAGGAACGCCAGCCGCGAACCGGTGAACCGCTCGTCGGCGAGCCAGGATCGCACCAGGTCCAGCACGGACGACGCCAGACCGTGCGCGGCCGCCGGCACCCCGTCGCCCGGGCCTCCGGCCACCGGTACCAGCACCGTGCGCGGCACGAGAGCACCGCCGTCGTACGCCTCTCCCAGCGACCGCAGATCGGCACCTGTCCCGACAGGACCGCCCATGGCGTCGGCAAGGGCTTCGGCGAGACCCCACTCGTCCGGACCCACTACTGCCAGAGTGCTCGGCGACACCGCGGATACCGGCGGGGCCGGGGCGACCAGCGGGACCCAGTTCAGCCGGAACAGGGAATCCCTTCCGATTGCTCGCGAGCCGGTGGCCTGCTCGTCCGAAAGGACTCGCAGGGTCAGCGACCTGATCGAGGCCACGGGACCGCCCGCGCCGGCGATCGCGATCGACATCGCGTCCGGTCCGGCCCAGGACAACCGCACCCGGACCGCCGATGCCCCCGCCGCGTGCAAGGACACGCCCTCCCACGCGAAGGGCACCTTACGCCGGGCGTCCTCGCTCTGGTCGAGGAGCAGACACAGGTGCAGCACCGCGTCCAGCAGCGCCGGATGCATACCGAACGCCCCCGCCTCGGCCGCGTCCTGCTCGGGCAGACCGATTTCGGCGTACATATCCGAGTCGCATCGCCAGGCCGCGGTCAGGCCGCGGAACGCCGGCCCGTAGTCGAAGCCGTCCGCCGCCCGCCCCTCGTAGAAGCCTTCCAACGAGATCGGCGTCGCACCTGCCGGTGGCCACACCGTCGTGTCGAACGGCGGTGCGGTAAGGGGCTCGTCGACTGCCAGGAGACCGCCCGCGTGTCGTGTCCAGGGGCGCTCCTCCTCGCCTTCCGGCCGCGCGTGCACGCTCAGCGGCCGGTGTCCCCTCTCGTCGGGCTCGCCCAGCCGCACCTGTACCTGGACACCGCCCTGTTCGGGCAGCGTCAACGGCGCGGCCAGGGTCAGCTCGTCCACTCGCGCGCAGCCGACCTCGTCACCGGCTCGGATCGCCAGTTCCAGGAACGCCGTCGCCGGTACCACCACCCGGCCCGACACCACGTGATCGGCCAGCCACGGCTGGGAACGCACCGACAACCGGCCGGTGAAGAGCACCTCGTCGCCGCCCGCCAGCTCAACGGCGGCTCCCAGCAAGGGATGGTCCGGCGCTCCGAGCCCGGCGTCGGTCACATCGCCGACGCGGGAGAGCGAAGGCCTCGGCCAGAAACGCCGGCGCTGGAAGGCGTAGGTGGGCAGCTCCACCCGGCGGGCGCCGGGGAACACCGCACACCAGTCCACCGGCACCCCGCGTACGTGCAGGGCGGCCAGCGCCGTCATCACCGTGTTCTGCTCGTCCCGGTCCCCGCGCAGCACCGGCACCAGCAGCGCGTCCGGATCCGCCACCGCCTCGGCGTCTGTCAGGACGTCCTGCGCCATGGCGGTCAGTACGCCGTCGGGGCCCAGCTCCAGATAGGCCCGCACTCCCTGAGCGTGCAGCGTCCGGATTCCGTCGGAGAAGCGGACGGCCCGACGCACCTGCTCCACCCAGTAGTCCGGCGAGCACAGCTGCTCGTCGGTGGCCGCCTGCCCGGTCACCGTGGACACCACCGGGATCTGCGGCGAACTGTAGGACAACGTCCGGGCCAGGGCGCGGAAGTCCTCCAGCATCGGCTCCATCAACGGCGAGTGGAACGCATGCGACACCCGCAACCGCCTGGTCCTGACCCCCCGCCTCTCCAGAGCGGCGACGACCTCCAGCACCGCCTCCTCCACCCCGGCGATCACCACCGAGGCCGGACCGTTCACCGCCGCGACCGACACCTCGCTCTCACGCCCGGCCAGCAGAGCGGCGACCTCCTCCTCGGACGCCCGCACCGACACCATCGCCCCACCGGCAGGTAGCGCCTGCATCAACCGCGCCCGACCCGCCACCAACGCACACGCATCGGCCAGCGACAGCACCCCCGCCACATGCGCAGCGGTGATCTCCCCGATCGAATGGCCCGCCAGCGCATCCGGCCGCAGCCCCCACGAGGACACCAACCGGAACAACGCCGTCTCCACCGCGAACAACGCCGGCTGCGCCCACCCCGTCCGATCCAGCAACCCCGCCTCAACCGACCCCGGCTCGGCGAACAGCACCTCCCGCAGCGACCCGTCGAGCAGCGGGTCCAGCTCCGCGATCGCCTCGTCCAACGCCTGCGCGAACACCGGGAACCGGTCATACAGCTCCCGGCCCATCCCCACCCGCTGACTGCCCTGACCAGTGAACAGGAACGCAAGCTCCGGCTCCACCCCGGCCACCCCGCGCACCACACCCACACCCGGCCGCTCCTCGGCCAGCGCACCCAACCCGGCCAGCACACCACCACGATCAGCCGCGACCACCACCGCCCGATGCTCGAACACCGACCGCGTCGCCACCAGCGAGAACGCCACATCGCTCAGCACCGGAGCAGGATCGGTGCCCACATACGACACCAGCCGCCCGGCCTGCGCCCGCAACGCCTCCGCCGTACGACCCGACACCACCACCGAAACCACCGGCGGCTCCACGACGACATCCGACATCCGGTCCTGCGCTTCGGCCGTGACCTGCTCGACCTCCGGGCCCTGCTCGACGATCACATGCGCGTTGGTGCCACTGATCCCGAACGACGACACCGCAGCCCGGCGCGGGCGGTCGGTCTCCGGCCACGATCGCGCCTCGGCCACCAGCTCGACCGCGCCCTCGCTCCAGTCCACATGCGAGGACGGCTCGTCCACATGCAACGTGCGCGGCACCACACCCTCGCGCATCGCCATGACCATCTTGATCACACCTGCCACACCGGCGGCGGCCTGGGTGTGACCGAGGTTCGACTTGATCGACCCCAGCAGCAGCGGCCGGTCCGCGTCCCGGTCCTGGCCGTAGGTCGCCAGCAGGGCCTGGGCCTCGATCGGGTCACCCAGCGTCGTCCCGGTGCCGTGCGCCTCCACCGCGTCCACCTCGGCCGGCGACAACCCGGCGCCGGCCAGTGCCTGGCGGATCACCCGCTGCTGCGACGGACCGTTCGGCGCCGTCAACCCGTTCGACGCCCCGTCCTGGTTCACCGCCGAACCACGCACCACCGCCAGCACCTCATGACCGTTGCGGCGCGCGTCCGACAACCGCTCCAGCACCAGCACACCCACACCCTCCGACCAGCCCACCCCATCGGCCGACTCGGAGAAGGACCTGCACCGGCCATC
>NZ_JBEXGU010000189.1:0-17502 GCF_040607515.1 Streptosporangium sp. NPDC005286
GGTGACCGGATCAGGTTGCTGACCGCCGGGGGTGGCGGGCACGGGGATCCGTGCGAGCGCGATCCGGAACTGGTCCGCCGCGACGTCGCCGAGGGCTATGTCTCTCCCGACGCCGCCCGCAGGATCTACGGGATCGAGGCCGTCCGATGAACGACGTGGTCATTGTCAACTGCACGGTCACCGACGCCCGCGCCGGCGGCGCTCCGTCGGCCAATGCGTCGGCCGAGGCTCCGAAGAGCGCCGAGGGGCGGATCGCGGACGCGGCGGTGTGGATCCGGGACGACCGGATCGCGGCCGTGGGTCCCCGCGAGCAGGTCCTGGAGCGGGTGGGGGAGGCCCCGCGGCTCGATCTCGACGGCGCGTACGTCACCCCCGGCCTGGTCAACATGCACACCCACCTGTCCCTGTCGCTGCCGGGCCAGGGAGGCGACAGCGTCAAGAACATGACGGCGCACGAACTCGTCCTCTACATGGCCGACGGTGCCCGTCGTACTCTGCACTGCGGGGTCACCACGGTGCGGTGCGTGGCCGAGAAGGAGCACGCCGACTTCGCGCTGCGCCGGGCCATCGAGTCGGGCAGGGCGACCGGGCCGCGCATCTTCACGGCGGGCCAGGCCCTGGTCTGCACCGGCGGCCACGGCCACGAGGCGAGCGACACCATGGAGTGCGACGGAGTCGACGGGTTCCGGCGCGGGGTGCGCACCCAGGTCAAGGCGGGTGCCGACCTCATCAAGATCATGATCTCCGGTGGCATCGCCGGGGAGCACGAGAGCATCGACACCCCGCAGCTGTTCTCCGACGAGATGGCGGCGGCGCTGCAGACCGCGCACGCCTGGGGCCGGAAGGTCACCGCGCACGCGGGGCCGGCGGCGGTGATCGCCGAGGCCGTCGAGCTGGGCCTCGACTGCGTGGAGCACGGCTACCAGCTCACCCCCGAGGTCGCGAAGAGAATGGCCGAGCGCGGCACGGCCCTGGTGCCGACGCTGCTCGTCACCCGCTGCAAGGAGTTCTTCGACGAGCTCGGGGTGCCGCAGTGGATGCAGTGCCGCTCGCTCGGCGCGGGTCCCCGGCATCTGGAGAGCTACGCCATGGCCCTCGACGCCGGGGTGGACGTCCTGCTGGGCAGCGACATGCCGCCGTTCTGGGACTTCGAGGGGACCAACGCCTCGGTACGCGAGCTGGAGTGCATGTCCGAGGGAGGTCTCGGCCCGGCGGGAGCGCTCTACGCGGGCACGCTCGGCCCGGTGCGCTGGCTCGGCGCCGACGCCGACCTCGGCACCGTCGAGGTCGGCAAGTACGCGGACCTCATCGCCATGGACGCGGACCCGCTTACGGACACCTCGGCCTTCCGAGGGGTCCGCTGGGTGATGAAGGGCGGCCGGGTCGTCCGCGACGACCGGTCGGGATGGGAGAAGCAGTGAACGTGGTTTTCCCGGGGTCTGAAGATCGGGGCATCTGGGTGAGGTACCGGTGAACGGCTCGATGAACGGCCCGATGAGCGGCTCTGTGAACGACGCGGAGGCCGCCGTGATCGCGGCGGGCATCGACGACATGTACGAAGCCTTCCTCGCGGCGGACCGGCGCCGGTTCGACAGCCACCTGCACGCCGAGGTGACCACCTGGGAGACGCACCTGCCGGGACCGCTGCGTACCCGGTCGGAGCTCGACGCCTACCGCGACGAGAGGGACGGCTCGGGTGCCCGTCCCGCACTCGACAGGCTGGCGGCCGAGGACAAGCGGATCGACGTGTGGGGCGACGCCGGGGTGGCACGCTACCTGCTCGTCGCCGAGGCGCCGGGTGAACCCGCGCAGTACAGCCGGGTGACCGACGTGCTGCGCAGGACCGGCGGCGACTGGCTCATCGTGCACCACCACTCCGAACTGCTCGTGCCATGAGCGGGGGCACGGGCGAGGACATCAGCGAGGGCACGGGCGAGCGAGGGGCGGGCATGGCAGCCGACGGCGACATGGAACTGTACGACCTGCGGGTCGTGGTCGACCGCATCGAGGGCAGATCCGTCTGCGGCATGGAGGTGGGCGACTGCTTCACGCTGGAGCGGAGCGCGCACCTGCGCCTCCCCGACGGTGAGCACTTCTGCGTCTACGCGCTCGCCTCGGTCCTGCCGTTCCTCGCCGCCAAGCAGCGCGACCTCGCCCAGGGCGACTGGCTGGCGCAGGACTCCCACTTCAGCTGCCCCGACCCGGAGGAGCGGCTGGTGATGCGGGTCGAGCGGACCCGCCGCCGCCGGATGAACTCCGCCGACCTGACCTGAGGTGATCCCCCGATGAGCACCACCGAGATCGGTCTGGGCCTGCAGAGCGACAAGCGGGCCGGTGACTACGCGCGGCTCGCGCGCCGCGCCGAGGAGCACGGCTTCGACGTGCTGAGCGTGTTCGGCGACCTGATGTACCAGCCGCCGATCTTCCCGCTGCTGGAGATGGCCGCCGCCACCGAGAGGGTGCGGCTCGGCGCGGCCTGCCTCAACCCGTACTCGGCGGCGCCGTACGAGATCGCCGGGCAGCTCGCCGCCCTTGACCTGGCCTCGCACGGCCGCGCCTACCTGGGCCTGGCACGCGGTACCTGGCTCGGCGCCGTGGGCATCGCCCAGCCCCGGCCGCTGACCGCGCTGGCGGAGGCCGTCGAGGTGGTCTACCGGCTGCTGGCCGGCGACGCCGGAGGGTTCGAGGGGGAGATGTTCCGCCTGGCGCCGGGCACCCGGCTGCGCTACCCCGTACACCGCACCCGGCCGCCGCTGCTGCTCGGCGCGTGGGGGCCGAAGGGCGCGGCGCTGGCCGGGCGGATCGCCGACGAGATCAAGGTGGGCGGCAGCGCGAACCCGGCGATGGTCGGGGTGATCGGTGAGCGGGTCGCGGCCGGGGCGACGGCGGCCGGACGTGACCCGGGCGAGGTGGGCGTCGTGCTGGGCGCGGTGACGGTCGTGGACGTCGACGGCGCCGCGGCCAGAGCCAGGGCGCGCAGCGAGGTCGCCATGTACCTCGCGGTGGTCGCCGACCTCGACCCGACCGTGGAGATCCCCGCCGACCTGCTCGGCCGGGTCAAGGAACTGGTCGACGACGGCAGGGACGAGGCCGCCGGGCGGCTGATCCCCGACGACCTGCTCGACCTGTTCGCCTTCTCCGGTGACCCGGAGCAGGTCGCCGCGCAGGCACAGGCCCTCATCGACGCGGGCGCGCACCGGGTGGAGTTCGGCACGCCGCACGGTCTCACCGACGACCGTGGCGTGGAGTTGCTGGGCACCGAGGTGCTGCCGCTGCTGAACCGCTCACCGAGGGGGGCGGCGTAGCTGTTCCGTCCCGTGGATCTGACCGGCCGCGACAGGCAGGGAGGCCAAGAGAGGCAGGGCCTGACCGCGGTGCCTTCGGGTGACGCTCCGTCATCCTGAAACCGGATCCCCGTAGAACCTTTCGTCCGCAAAGCGCACTGCCCGAATCGTCTCGTACTCCTAATTTCACTTGAGTTCAGCATGAGTGAACATTGGCGGGGAAGAAGGAGACGATGTGACGAGCGAGCGTGCCGGAGGTCCGGCGATCAGGACGTCGGCGTGATGGCCACGCGGGCCGGGGACCTCCGTGATCCGAGCGGAACCGGCTCGGCAGGACCCGGCCGGGGTGGACCTGGCCAGGGCGGATCCGATGGTTCCGCCGGGCTCGGCGCGTCGCGCGCTCCCGGCGTGTTCGGCGAGGACGGCGAGTTCGGCGAGCGGGCGGCGCTGGCGGCCGACGCCGAGGACTCGGTCTGCCGTCGCGCGGAGTTCCTGCTGCCGCCCGCCCCCGCCTCCTGCCGATACCCCGAGGTCGCCTACTTCGCGGGCAACTCGCTCGGCCTGCAGCCCCGCGCCGTCCGCGCCGCGCTCGCCGCCGAGCTGGACGACTGGGCGCTGCACGCGGTCGAGGGGCACCACCGGGCGGCACACCCCTGGCTGCCCTACCACGCCGAGCTGCGCGAGGACGCCGCCGCGCTGGTGGGCGCGGCCCCCGAGGAGACCGTGGTGATGAACTCCCTCACGGTCAACCTGCACCTGATGATGGCCACCTTCTACCGCCCGGCGGGCGAGCGCACCCGCATCGTCATCGAGGACCACGCCTTCTCCTCGGACAGCTACGCGGTGCGCAGCCAGGCGGTCCACCACGGCCTCGACCCCGACGAGACGGTGGTCCGGCTGCGCCCCCGCCCCGGCGAGGACTGCCTGCGCACCGAGGACATCGTGGACTACCTGGCCCGTGAGGGACACCGGGTGGCGCTCGTGCTCCTCGGCGGGGTCAACTACCTGACCGGAGAGTTCCTCGACATCCCCGCCGTCACCGCCGCCGGGCACGTGGCCGGCTGCGTCGTCGGCTGGGACCTCGCGCACGCCGCGGGGAACGTGCCGCTGGCGCTGCACGACTGGGACGTGGACTTCGCGGCCTGGTGCTCGTACAAGTACCTCAACGCCGGTCCCGGCGCCGTCGCGGGCTGCTTCGTGCACCGGCGCCACGTGACCGACCCCGAGTTGCCCCGGCTGGCCGGGTGGTGGAGCACCGAGCAGGCGACCCGCTTCGAGATGCGGCCCGAGCTCGTCCCCGTGCCCACCGCCGACGCCTGGCAGATCTCCAACCCGCCGATCCTGTCCATGGCCCCGGTCAGGGTCTCGCTGCGGATGTTCGCCGAGACCGGGATGGCGGCGCTGAGGGAGCGGAGCCTGGCGCTCACCGGCTACCTGGAGCGGCTGCTCGCCGAGGTCGTCCGCGACCGCCCGCTGGAGATCGTCACGCCCGCCGACCCGGCCAGGCGCGGAGCGCAGCTCTCCCTGCGGGTGATCGGGGGCACGGACGTCGCGGACGCCAGCGACGCCGCGACCCTTGCCGCCCGGCTGCACGAGGTGCACGGGGTCCTCGCCGACGTGCGGCGGCCGGACGTCATCCGGCTGGCCCCCGTGCCGATGTACTCCACGTTCCACGACTGCTGGCGGGCGGCCGCCGCGCTCGCCGAGGAGGTGAACCCGGTATGAGCTCCCGTGGCGAGGTCGCCGTGGTCGGCGCCGGGCTGGTCGGCTGCCTGACGGCCTGCTACCTGGCCCGCCGAGGCTACGAGGTCACCCTGTACGAGCGCAGGCCCGACCCGCGCCAGGCCACGCCGGAGCGCGGGCGCTCGATCAACCTGGCGATCTCCGAGCGGGGGATCGACGCGCTGCGCCGGATCGGGCTGGAGGAGGCGGTGCTGAAGGCCGCGCTGCCGATGCCGGGCCGGATGGTGCACGCCCCGGACGGCACGCTCAACTTCCAGCCGTACAGCGCCGGAGGGCAGCGGGCGATCAACTCCATCAGCCGCTCCGAGCTCAACCGCACGCTGCTGGAGGCGGCCCTCGCCATGCCCGGGGTCCGCGCCCTCTTCGAGCACCGGCTGACCGGGCTCGACGTCGACTCGGGGCGGATGGACTTCGACACGCCCACCGGGCCCGTCACCCACGGCGCCCCGGTCGTACTCGGCGCCGACGGCGCCTACAGCGCGGTACGCGGGCGGCTGCAACTGCTGCCCGGCTTCGACTTCAGCCAGGACTACCTCGACTACGGCTACAAGGAGCTGACGATCCCGGCGCGCGACGGCGGGTTCGCCCTCGATCCCGGCGCGCTGCACATCTGGCCGCGCGGCAAGGCGATGATGATCGCGCTGCCCAACCCGGACAGGTCCTTCACCTGCACGCTGTTCTGGCCCAAGTCGGGGCCCGGCAGTTTCGAGGAACTGGACACCGCGGAGCGGTTCGAGGAGTTCTTCGCCGCCAACTACGCCGACGCCCGCGCGCTCATGCCCGACCTCGCCGGAGACTACGCCCACAACCCGATCGGGCACCTGGTCACCGTGCGGGCGCACCCCTGGCAGGTGCGCGGCACCGGTGCCGTGGTCGGCCTGCTCGGCGACGCCGCCCACGCCATCGTCCCCTTCTACGGCCAGGGCGCCAACTGCGGCTTCGAGGACTGCGTGGAGCTCGACCGCTGCCTACAGGAGACCGGCGACGACTTCCCCGAGGCCCTCGCCCGGTACGGTGCCCGCCGCAAGGAGCACGCCGACACCATCGCCGAACTCGCGCTCGCGAACTTCGTCGAGATGCGCGACAAGGTCGCCTCCCGGACGTTCCTGCTGGGCAAGCGCGTCGAGCACGGCCTGGAGCGGCTGCTGCCCGGCCGCTACACCTCGCGCTACGAGCTCGTCTCGTTCAGCACCGTGCCGTACGCCGAGATCCGGCCGCGCATCTCCCGCCAGCGCCGGGCGGTCGCCGCCGGGGCGCTCGGCGCACTGGCCGCGGTCGGGCTGGCCGCGTCGGCGATCCGCGCCCTGCGCCGTCACTGACCGTGGCCCCGCGAGCCCTGGTCACGCGGGCGGGGAGGGGCCCGTAGGTCATCGGCGGTCACTCCACCACTCGCGAGGCGAGAGCGCGAGCGGTGGAGAAGGTCAGAACAGCCGGGGGGTCACCACGGACACGACGGTGGTGACCCGGTCGGTGTCGTTGAACATGCTGTGCGGGACCGTCGACCTCAGGTGGACGCTGTCGCCCGGGTGCAGCCGGTGCTCGACGCCGTCGACCTCGTACAGCAGCTCGCCCTCCAGCACGAAGGCGAACTCCTCACCGGCGTGCCCGTAGGAGTTCTCCCGCCTGCCGCCGGGTGCGATGTGCACCAGCAGCGGTTCGAGCACCAGGTTCGGCCCCCTGGCCGAGAGCATGCGGTAGGTCTGCTGGCCCGAGATGTACTCGGTGGCGGCCGTCGCGGAGCGGGTGAGCGTGAAGTGGCTCGGCAGCGGGGAGACCGATGGCTGCCTCTCCTCGGTCTCCCCCTCCGGCGGCGCGTCGTTGAAGAACTCCGCCACGCTCCGGTCGAGCGCCGTGGCCACGCTGTTGAGCGCGGTCAGGCCGATGGAGGAGATGCCCCGCTCGACCTGGGAGAGGAACCCGATGGAGAGCCCGGAGTGGGTGGCGAGACCGCGCAACGTCAGGCCGCGCTCCTTGCGGAACTGCCGCATCCGGGCTCCGACGGCGTCTTGGCGGTCCGGCTCCTCACCGCCATGACGCTCCGATGTGCCCACCCGCGGCTCCCTCCGTCAAGCGGCATGGCCGCCTGTTCGCTCTAGCTAAACATATTTCATAACAAGAGTCGTCCTTCGTCAAAAGGGAGTGGGGAATGGCAGACGGTGATGGGTAAGGCGGCGCGGTTTCAGTGGCTCCGCTTGAGCATCGCGTCCGCGAGCGCGTCGGCGGCCTCGCCGAGCCGGCGGCCCACCGCGTCGAGCCGTGACAGCAGCTCGCGCCTGCGCAGGGTGTCCATGTCCAGCGGCTCGGCGAACAGCTCGGCGAGCCGGGCCTGGTAGAGCTGGCGGACCCGGCTGCACGCCTTGCGCGTGTCCAGCACGGCCATGGTGACCGAGCCCGGGGCGTCGATCATCTTCAGCACGGCGCCCTCCAGCTCGTCGAGGCCGTCGATCACCGCCTGCAGGGGCTCGACCGCGAACCGCAGGTCCTCCGGGCCGAACAGGTCGAGCTCGCGCACATAGTCACGGAGCTGGTCCAGCACGTCGTCGATCGAGCGCGAGAGCCGGAACAGGTCCTCCCTGTCGATGGGGGTCGCCAGCACCCGCCGCAGTATCCGCACCAGCTCGGCCCGCGCCTCGTCCCCCTCGTGCTCCACCTCCGCCATCCGGGCGCGCGCGGCGGACCGCTCGATCTCGCCGGCCGCGGTCGAGCGGGCCAGTTCGGCTCCAGCCCGCGCGACGGCGACCTGGCTCCGCACCAGTCCGACGATCCGCCGCCCCGACCGGCCGCGCAGGTCGTCCCAGGCGCGCACGAACCTCCGGGTGCGGCCGTCCTTGCCGCTCACATCAGTCTCAGCGCGAGGCCGCCGAGGCCGCCCAGCGCCATCGACGACGGCAGCGTGACCAGCCATGCCGTACCCACGTTCACGACGCCCTGCCATCGCACTCTCCTCATTCCCTCACTTGCCGCCGAGCCGACCACCCCTGCGGTGATCGACTGAGTCATGCTCACCGGGCTTCCCAGAGCCGAGCTGCCGAGGACGGCGCCGGTGGCCGCCGCCTCCGCGGAGACGATGTGCAGCGGGCGGGTGATGACCAGCCCACGGCCCAGCCGCCCTCCGACACGGATCAGGCTGGTCAGCGCGCCGGCGAGGAAGAGCGCCACCAGGACCGCCATCCACGCCGGCGGGACCTCGATGGGGCCGACCCCGCCGAGCCCGCCGCGGCCCACGCCGACCGCCACGCTCACCACCGCGATCATCTTCTGTCCGTCGTTCAGCGCGTACGCCACGCACTGGGCTGTGTAGGCCAGCAGGTGGGTGCCGGACACCAGCCGCGACATGCGGTGGTAGGAGGGCACCCGGCGCGAGACGGCCCCCAGCAGGTAGCCCAGGATCAGCCCGACCACGGGCGCGCAGGCCCCGATCGCCAGGACGGTGCCCAGGTCGGTCCAGGAGACCGGTAGTCCGGCACCGAGCCCCGCGCCGCCGATGCCTCCGATCACCGCGAGCGTCAGGCTGGTCGGCAGCCCTCTGCCGGTCAGCACCGCGACCACCACCACCGCGATCACCACCCCCACCAGGAACGCCGCCGCGCCGCCGCTCGTGCCGAGCCCGGCCAGCCGCTCGGTGAAGGTGCGCGCGACGGTCACCCCCAGCAGGTAGGGGACGGCGAAGAGCACGACCACCAGGATCGTGGCGGCGGCCCATCCGGGGAAGCGGGGGAACCTGAGCCCGAGACCGATGAGGGTGGCGCCGTCGTTGGCGCCGCTGACCAGCACGAAAAGGATCGCCACGGCGGCGAACGCCAGAGTCCATCCCATCAGAGGCGGCGCCGCCGGTCGTGCTCGGCGCCTGCTGGACACTCGCGTACCGGGTGGCCCGCCGTCATGTGCCTTCCCCGCCCCGGCCGGTGTCGGTCGTGCGGACGGTGGTTCCTGGCGGCACACCGGGGTCGTGGAGGTGGCGGCCGATCGGCTCCTCGACAGGAGCGGAGAAGGCGCCTTTGTGACCAAGGTCCGGCAGAACCGCACGCATGATGAACTCCTCACCCCGGGAAGCTTCAGTTTCAGGTTAACAGAAGGTAAACGAATGGGAGCGTGTGCCGATATGTCAGGACGGCCTGTCATGGCGGTCTGCCAGGGGAAACCGGGAGTTCCGACAGCGCGGGGAAGGTGGGCACCGCCGCGAGCGGGCCGGGCGGGAGGTTGTTACGATCGGCCGGTGCCTGACCAGGGGAGGCGGGGAGTGGGCGAGCGCCCGTACGTGCTGCTGAGCTGCGCGATTTCCGTCGACGGCTACATCGACGACCGCACGCCGCAGCGGCTGCTGCTCTCCAACGACGAGGACTTCGACCGGGTCGACGAGGTCCGCGCCGGCTGCGACGCGATCCTGGTCGGGGCGGGCACCGTCCGCCGCGACAACCCCCGGCTCCTGGTCAGGTCGCCGGAGCGCGGGCGGGAGCGGGTCGCGCGCGGCCTGCCGCCGTCCCCCGCGAAGGTGACGCTGACCGCCACCGGGAACCTCGACCCGGCCGCCGCCTTCTTCACCGCCGGTGACACGGAGAAGATCGTGTACGCCGCGTCGCCCGCCGTGGCGAAACTCGCCGCCCGCCTCGGGGGGGCCGCGGAGGTGGTCGACGCGGGAGAGCCGATCGACCTCGGCCGGGTTCTCGCCGACCTGTACGGGCGGGGAGTGCGCCGTCTGATGGTCGAGGGCGGCACCTCCGTCCACACCCGTTTCCTGCGCCAGGACCTCGTGGACGAGCTGCACCTCGTCGTCGCCCCGTTCTTCGTCGGGGACTCCGCCGCCCCGCGTTTCGTCCTGGACGGGGACTTCCCCCGGGACCGCCACCGCAGAATGGACCTGGCGGAGGTACGCAGGATGGGCGACGTCACCCTGCTGCGCTACCGGCTGGCCTGAGCACCGTCTACCGGGAGGTCCGGATGAACGACCACGACTGGCTGGGGCTGGCGTGCGACCTGGCGAGGCTGTGCCCGCCCTCCGAGACGGCCTTCTCCGTCGGCGCCGTGGTCGTCTCCGAGGGCGGCGAGGAGATCTCCCGCGGCTACTCGCGGGAGGGTGACCCCCACGTCCACGCGGAGGAGTCGGCGCTCGGCAAGATCTCCCCGGGCGATCCCAGGCTGGCCGGGGCCACGGTCTACAGCAGCCTGGAGCCGTGCAGCGCGCGCAGGTCGCGCCCCAGGACCTGCACCCGCCTGATCCTGGACAGCGGTGTCCGGCGAGTGGTGCTGGCGTGGCGGGAGCCGCTGCTCTTCGTCGACTGCCACGGGGCCGAGGAACTCGCGGGGGCGGGGGTGACCGTGGTGGAGATCCCCGAGCTGGCGGACCGCGCCCGCGAGCCCAACGCGCACCTCCTCCCCGCCGCACCCGACGCCCCCGACGTCCCTGACGCCCCCGGCATCCCCGGCTGACCGGCTTCCCGCCCCCACTCCGGGCCCTTCGCTTCTCGCGGTGGGGGCTGTGGTCGCAGGGCGGCCTCGGTCGGCATCCACCGGGCTGCGCGAGCCGGCCGCCCTCATCCCCTGTCTCGCGCGGGGCTTCGCTCGCTGCCTGGCGGGGAGGGCTGGTAATCCTCAAAACAATTACTTGTAGTGATAAAAGCGGTCGGCCAATGCTCTTAACTACCTCTATATCTGATTTTTCGGTTTAAGAGGCGCCACTCTCGGTAGTCACTAGATATCGAATGAGAGGCCCGGCTCCATGAGGTTTCTTGGAAAAAACGCGATATTTCGTGATTTAACGACCGTTCTGTTGGCGGCTCACGTACCGCATCCAGGGCGCGCCGGAGGCCGGCGGTGACCGGCACCGTTCTCGTCGCCCGCCTGGACAACGCGGGCGACGTCCTGCTGGCGGGGCCCGCGATCCGCGCGGTGGCCGCGGAGGCGCGGCAGGTCGTGCTGCTCACCGGGCCGCGGGGCCGGCCAGCGGGCGAGCTGCTGCCGGGGGTGTCGCGGGTGGTGGAGTGGCGCGCGCCGTGGATCGACCCCACCGCACCGCCGGTGGCCGGCCCGCACGTGCTGAGACTGCTGCGGACCATCCGGGACACGGCTCCCGAACAGGCGCTGATCCTCACCTCGTTCCACCAGTCCGCGTTGCCGCTGGCCCTGATACTCAGGCTGGCGGGTACGCCGAGGGTCGCCGCCGTCTCCACCGACGACCCGGGCTCGCTGCTCGACGTACGGCACGTCGTCGACGAGGAGGTGGACGTGCCGGAGAGCGAGCGCATGCTCGGACTGGCCAGGGCGGCGGGGTTCGAGCTCCCGCACGGAGATTCGGGGGGGCTCGCCGTACGGCACCCGTTGCCCGAGGTCCGCCACCTCACCGGGCCACCGGGCTACGTGGTCGTGCACCCCGGCACCTCGGTCCCCGCCAGGGCATGGCCCGCGGAGAGGTGGGCGCGCGCGGTTCAGGACCTCGTCCGCTCGGGCCGCAGGGTCGTCGTGACCGGTGGCCAGGACGAGCACGGGCTCACCGCGCGGATCGCCGCGGGTGCCGGGCAGCACGGTCTGTCGCCGGGACCGGTCTTCGCGGGCGGCTGGATGGGCGGGGGACCCGCCCGGCTGCGTGGCTGGAGGGTGGACGAGCCCGCCTTCACCGCCGGCTGGGTCGACGGGACGTGTGCCGCGACGGGCGGCCGGAACTGGAACGGCCCCCCGGCCACGTACGGCGGGCAGCGGGGAAGGTCCGTCGTCGACCTGGGCGGCAGGACCACCTTTCCCGAACTCGCCGCGGTGCTCGCCGGGGCGTGCGCCCTGGTCGTCGCGGACGCGGGGCCCGCCCACCTCGCGGCGGCGGTCGGCACGCCGGTCGTCAGCCTGTTCGCCCCCCTGGCCCCCGCCGGCCGCTGGGCGCCGTACGGCGTGCCGGTCGTGATCCTCGGTGACCAGCGGGCCCCCTGCCGGGTGACCCGGGAAGGTACCTGCGCCGTCGCCGGTCATCCCTGCCTGTCGTCGGTGCCGAGCGCGCGGGTCGTCGAGGCGGTCGACCACCTGACCTCCGTCAAGGAGACGATCAGATGAGCACCGCTCCGGCCTGCGTGAGCCTCCGCGAGACCGGTGCCGGCGACGGAGGGCGGAGCGCCCCCGCCAGGCCCGAGGCGGACCGCCCGGTCATGGTGGTACTGCGCGGGCTGGGACTCGGTGACCTGCTCACCGCGGTCCCCGCCCTGCGCGCCCTGCGCCGCTCCCACCCCGGCCACCGGGTCGTGCTGGCCGCGCCCTCCGCGCTGGCGCCCCTGGTGCCGCTGATCGGCGCGGTGGACGAGGTGTGCGACGTGTCGGGGCCCGGTCACGTACCGCCGCTCGGCCGGCGCGTGGACATCGCGGTCAACCTGCACGGCGCCGGCCCGCGCGGCATCGCCGCGCTCCACCGCACCGGCCCGGCCCGGCTGCTGACCCACTCCCACCCCGCCTTCCCCGGCGCGCGCGGACCGGTCTGGCGGGACGGCGTGCACGAGGTACGGCGCTGGTGCGACCTGCTCGCCTGGTACGGCATCACGGCCGACCCCGCCGATCTGGGGCTCCGGCGCCTCGCCTCTCGCGAGGAGGAGTCCCGGCCCGTCGTCATCCACCCCGGGGCCGGGTACCTGGCCAGGCGCTGGCCGCCGGAGCGGTTCGCGCTGGTGGCCGCGGACCTGCGGAGGAACGGGCACGAGGTGGTGGTCACCGGGAGCGCGGGGGAGCGGGACCTCGCCGAGCGGGTGGCCATGCTCGCCGGGCTGCCGCCTTCGTGCGTGCTCGCCGGGCGCACCGGGCTGCGCGAGCTGGCCGCGCTGGTGGCCAGGGCCAGGCTGGTGGTCTGCGGGGACACCGGGGTGACCCATCTGGCGGCCGCGTTCGCCACGCCCTCCGTGGCGCTGTTCGGCCCCGTCGCACCCGCCGTGTGGGGACCTCCGGAGACGGGACCGCACGTCGTCCTGTGGGCGGGCGGCCACGGCGACCCCTACGCCTACCGGCCCGATCCGGGTCTGCTGGAAATCGGCGTCCGGGACGTCCTCGGCGCCGCGGCGCGGCTGCTGGAGGCGGCGCCCCGGGCGTGGCGCGGGTCAGGCCTGGCCGTGGGCGTCGGCCCGGACCAGACGCAGGAAGGCCTTGAGTCCGGTGATGACCTCGTGGTTGTCGGTGAGACCGTCCACGGTGTCCTCGAAACGCCGGGCGAGCCCGGTGATCCGGCGCTCCAGGGCCTCGTCGCCGTTGCGCAGGTCGGCGCCGAGCGTCTCGACGTCGTCCCGGAGCCGCTCGGCTGACCTGGTCAGCGCGGTCACCTCGGCGGCCAGGTCGTCCACCCTGGCGACGAGCGAGACGATGTCCTCGCGGGGGTGGTATGCCTCCTTCATCAGCGTGGTGACCCGCTCGCGCAGGTGGGACAGGTAGGCGCCGGCCGGCCGGAAGCAGGTGCTCAGCAGGTAGAAACCGGCGAAGTAATAGCCCACGAAGGCACCGGACAGGTAGGTGATGACGGCCAGGAGCACCGCGGAGACGATGTGGCCGCCGATGGCGAACCGGCGCATCCGCCCGGCGATCTCCAGCGCCTCGGCCTCGTGCCCCTCGGGCACCTGGATGCCGCGCTCCCTGGACACGTGGATCTCGTGGACCACCTGGCGCGCCCCGAAGTAGAGGTTCCACGGCAGGGTGAGGAGCACGATCAACCAGACGAGGCTGATCGCGCCGAGCCCGAGCGACAGGAACGTGGCGAGCGGGACGTCGGCGTACACGAGCAGCCACGCCGCGACCACCGTGCTGACGAGCGCGACCAGGAAGATCCACCATTTCATGACCCGAGGATTTCGAAGATCGCCAAGCCGGGGGAGAGCGTACGCACTCAGCGGCGGCTGAGCACTCCTACTCAGGTTCGCGCTCGCCGTATCTCCAGACGATCTCCCCGTCCACCCGGCCGCCGGTCGGTACCAGCCCTGCCCCGCGGGCCACGGCCGACGAGGCGGCGTGGTCGGGATGGATGGTGGCGACGACGGCCGTGCCGCGTGCCCTGAGCCAGTCGACGAGGGCGACCGCGGCCTCCCCGGCGATGCCCCGGCCCTGCCAGCGGGTTCCCACCACCCAGGCCACGGCCGCGTGGTCGCGGGTCACCGTCGCCTGGACGTAACCGACCAGCCGATCCGGGCCGTCGAGGCGGATCACCCAGTTGAGCCACGACTCGTCCCGGCCCGGTGGCGGTCCGGCGACCAGGCGGGCGTAGCGGTCGCGGAGTTGTTCGGGGGTCTCCGGAGCGCCGCCGATGAAGGTGTGCAGGGCCGGATCGCCGAGCACCTCGGCCATCTCGGCCGCGTGGCGCACCGCCAGCGGTTCGAGCGTGAGCCGGGCGGTCCTGATGGTTTCGGTGTCCATGGCCGGACGAGTGTCCCACGGCCGCCGATCGGTCCGGGTTCGACGGTGCGCGGGCTTCCCCGGCGGAACCGCGGCGCCGGAACCGCGCGCGGTCAGGCGGGGCTGACGGAGCGGTCGACGCTGCCGGGGGCCAGGACGTGTTCGATGACCATGACGGCGGCGCCGATCACGCCCGCGCGGTCACCCAGCTCGCTGCCGGTGATCGTTAGATGCTGGGTGGCCAGCGGCAGCGACCGGCTGTAGATGACCTCGCGAAGGCCGGCGAGCACCTGCTCCCCGGCCTCGGAGATGTCGCCGCCGACCACGATCACCGAGGGGTTGAAGAAGTTGACGATCGAGGCGAGCACGTCGCCGACCTCGCGGCCCGCCTGCCGGATGAGCTGGACGGCCTGGGTGTTGCCGCTGCGCACCAGACGGACCACGTCGCGGCTGTCCTCGGCGGTCACCCCGGCCGCGCAGAGTTTGGCCGAGATGGCGGCGCCGCTGGCGACGGCCTCCAGGCAGCCGACGTTGCCGCAGCGGCAGACGGTGTCGAGGGCCGAGGCCACCTGGATGTGGCCGATGTCGCCCGCCGCGCCCTGGGCGCCCCGGTGCAGGCGGCGGTCGCTGATGATGCCGCAGCCGATGCCGGTGCCGATCTTGATGAAGATGAGGTGGTCGGCCTCGGGGCGGGCGGCCCAGTGCTCGCCCAGCGCCATGATGTTCACGTCGTTGTCGACGAGGACGGGCGCGCCGAGGCGCGAGCCGAGCCATTCCGGAACGGGGAAACCGTCCCAGCCCGGCATTATCGGCGGGTTGACCGGGCGTCCCGAGCTGTGCTCGACCGGGCCGGGGAGACCGACGCCGATGCCGCAGACCTCGTCCGGGCGGTGGCCGGTCTCGGCGAGCATCTCCTCGAAGGTGTGCTGGAGCCAGCCGAGCGTCTCCTCGGGGCCGCGATCTATCGGCACCTCGGCCGCGCGCTCCGCCAGGACCGTGGTGCCGAGGTCGGTGACCGCCACCCGGGCGTGGGTGGCGCCGAGGTCGGCGGCGAGGACGACACGGGCGGTGCGGTTGAACGTGAAGGCGACGGCGGGCCGGCCTCCCGAGGAGATGGCCTCCTCGGTCGGCACGATCCACTGCCGGCTCAGCAGCGCGTCGAGGCGCTGGGCCAGCGTGGACCTGGCCAGCCCGGTCAGCTGGATCAGTTCGGCCCGGGTCCTGGCCCGACCGTCGCGCATGATGTTCAGAAGCGCCCCCGCGCCGGCGATCGAGCCGTTCGCTTCGCTAAGCATGCGCACAGTCAACACTCCTTGTTTCCGCCACGTCAAAGCGACTTACGCCCTCCGCCTGCTCCATTATGCCTATCGGTGATTTTCTTTTGCTTAATCACCGACATAAGGGAGCCTACGTGCCCGCCGGGGGCGGGCCGGCCTCTCAGCGCCCGGAGTCCTCGCCCGCCGCGCCGGGGGCCCGGCCGAGGCGCCTGAAGAAGGCGGCCACCGCGTAGGGGTCGACGGGGTCGGTGAGCAGGTCCAGCATCTCCTGCCTCCGCTCCGGGGCGACCTTGAACGGGTGGCCGAACACGTGCGGGCCCGCCCCGTCGCTCAGCAGCCGGGTCAGCATCAGGTCTCCCGGCAGCGCCTGCCCGGAGAGCAGCTCGTCGGCCAGCGTCACCCGCCCCCCGTCGCCGTCCCCGCCTCCGGCGGCGGCCACGGTGATCTCGTCCCCGGAGACGTCGAGGACCTCCCACAGGCGCAGCGGCGTCCGCCGCCACGACTCCAGCAGCCCCACCTCGTCGTCGCGCAGCCACTCGGCGCGCGCGTCCAGGAACTCGCCGACCACGTCGTTCTCGAACAGGGCCAGGTCCGCCAGGGCGGGCTCGGCCACCCGGACGCTCAGCGCGACCAGGTCCTCGATCAGCCGCCTGCGGGCCGGGCGGTAGGCGTACGCGAGCAGCTGCCGGTACAGGTGCGCGGCGCGCTCGGGCAGCGGGGCGCCCGGGTCGGTGCGGCACGCGGCGTACTCGGCCGCGTCGCGCACGGCCGGAGCCAGGCAGGGGGAGAGGGAGAGCACCTCGGAGATCAGCCCGGACGCCTCGAACGAGCGGCCCTCGCCCTCGGCCGACCGGGCGATCAGCAGCAGCGCGGCCGGTTCGGTGCGGGGCAGTGCCGAGGCCGGCGCCGGGCCGAGCGGCTCGCGCTCCACCTCGTCGGCGATCCTCGCCAGCACCGTCTCGGAGCGGGACAGGTAGGTGACGGCCTTGGAGAGGTCGGCGCCCTCGCCGTAGGTGCGCAGCGCGCTGCGCACCAGGGCCAGCCTGATGATGTCCAGCGGCGCCAGGTCGGCGACCGACGCCGTGTCCCACGGCGCGCCCACGATGCCCACCCTGCCGCCGTGCACCTCCAGCGAGGCGTTGCGCAGCAGCGGGGAGAGCGGCGGCAGCGGGTCGGCGAAGGTCTCCGGAGCCTTCATCAGCAGCTCCAGGACCACCACGTCGACCGGCACGCCCGGACTGGGCTCCAGCCCTTCCGCGAAGGCGCGCAACGCGTCGAGGGCCTGCTCCCCGAACTCCTGGACGACCCGCATCACCCGCTCCGCCGGAACGTCGTCCAGCTCGACGGCCGACAGCTCCAGGACGCCGTCGCGCAGGCGCAGCGCGATCACCTGCTCGGGTTCCAGGTGGGCCAGCCAGCCCTCGGGGCCGGTCAGGACGGGCTCTCCGGTGTCGAGGGAGGTCAGCACCCGGCCGCCCCCGGCAAGTGGCACCCCGTCGCCGTCGGCCAGCCGCGCCCACAGCCGCAGGTCGTCGGAGGCCGGCAGCACCCCGCTCGCCAGCTCGGCCCGGGTGACGAGGTGCGTCAGCACCGCGCCCTCGCTCAGCGTCAGAAGGTCGCTCATCACACCATTGTTCTCGACGTCCGGGCATGACGGCGCCGCCCTCCCCGCCACGAGGCCGCACGGGCTCGTGAAGGGGAGGGCGGCCGGGGCACCTCCCCGGGGTCCGCTCGGGATGTGTGATCGCCGGGGCTCGCGTGTCCTTTGAGGACGAGGAGCACCACATCGACTATCTGGAGACCGAACTGGGTCTGATGGAGAGTCTCGGGGAGCAGCTCTACCTCGCCCGCTACGCCGA
>NZ_JBEXGU010000190.1:0-17444 GCF_040607515.1 Streptosporangium sp. NPDC005286
AGCGGCGCAGCGCGAGCTGGATCAGCCGGTCGACCAGCTCCGGATAGGGGTGGTGTCTCGGGTGTTCGGAGATCAGCTCGCGCTGCAGGAGACCGTCGGCCAGGTCGAGTTGCCGTTGCGCTGGATCGTCACACCCCAGTTGTTGCCGTTGCCGTTGGGCTTGGCGGTCAGCACCTGGGCGCTGGGGTAGCTCGCGCTGATGTTCCAGGAAGCGATGATCTTCGCTGGGGACGGGAC
Organism: Streptosporangium sp. NPDC005286; assembly: GCF_040607515.1. Lineage (NCBI taxonomy): Bacteria > Bacillati > Actinomycetota > Actinomycetes > Streptosporangiales > Streptosporangiaceae > Streptosporangium > Streptosporangium sp. NPDC005286. Next base: position 238 of record NZ_JBEXGU010000190.1, read on the forward strand.
GTTCATCGTCACGGTCCAGTTGCTCGAACCGCTGACCGAGACGTTGAGGTTGTACCGGTCACTCCACTGCTGCCCCGCGGACAGCGACGCGGTGCAGCCACCGCCACCACCACCGCCGCCGCCACCGGAGGAGCCGTCCACCGTTACATTGGAGTTTCCGCTGCTCTGATATCCCTCTGTTGCGAGGATCATGTAATCATGGCTGCCCAGATTCATTCCGTAACGGGACCATGCGTCGAAGTGGTTGCCGCTGGTTATGGTTCCGCCCGTTTTCTTTGACTGCCGGACGCTCCAGTACTGATTGAAGGTTCTGGTGCCTTCGATGGAGGGGGCGTTGGTTCGCGTCGTCTGGTAGATGTCGTACGTGCCGCCATCGCTGGTGACCGTGCCCTTGTAGGTTCCGGTGGGCCGGTAAGTGCCCCAGTTGTCGACGATGTAATACTCCACGAGTGGGTTTCTCGTCCACCCGTAGAGCGTCAGATATGCATTGCCGGACGGATTGAAGCTGCCTGAGTAGTTCACGGTCCTGCGTCCGCCGGTGCTCCACCCCTTACCGGCAACGAAATTCCCGGTGTTGCTCCATGAGGTGCTGTAGTTGCCGCCGGATCCCAGTTCCATGGAGACCGACCCGGGACTGTCGGTCCAGAACGAATAGAAGTAGCCGTTGTTGGTGCCGGTCTGATTGGAGGTGATGGCCGCGTGGGCGGGGCCGGGCAGCATCGCCACGGCCACGGCCACGGCCAGCGCTACGGCGCAGGCCCGGCCGACGAGCAGCCTGATGCGGCCGCGTCTGCGGCTCTTCGGGCGAGCGGGGACGTCGTTCATGCGCGTGCTTCCTCCTCGTGAAGGCCGGCCGGGAGGCCGGGCAGCGTGATACGACCCGGCGGGGCTGTCGGTGACCGGGGGGACGGCCACCGCGCGTCGGCGTCGTATACGTGGGGGGTTGGCCGGTCGTCGTGCGGTCGACGACCGGAGGAGCAGGTCGCGGCGGGTGACTCGGATCGACAGTGTTGAGGTCCAACGGCAGCGAAAGTATCGGCGTGATGGCGAAAGTGTCGGTCCGACCCTGTGAGTTGTCAACGACTCCCGAAAGCCTACGAAGGTCTGATCTTGGTTAAGGATTTCTCCAGCAAGCATTGCACCTGTTCATTGGCCCTGCCCTGACCGTCGAGCTCAGGATTGATCAATGAAAATTTCGGAGATTTTCCGAATTATTCGACACCGGGCGCGATGGGGTAGAGCATGATTGTGGCTGGCCCGTCGATGACATTCGGCCAACGCGGCCCCCGCGAGTTCTTCCTCAGTCGGGAAGGACCGAGAGGCCGGACCGGGCGACGATGGCCTGGAGCGCGGCGACATGGCCGGTGTAGGCCGCGCGTCCTTCGCGGGTGAGGCTGAACCACGTCCTCGGGCGCTTGCCGACGTATCCCTTGCGGATCTTCACGTAGCCGGCCGCCTCCAGGGCGCTCGCGTGTTTGGACAGCACCGAGTCACTGACGCCCAGGTTGTCGCGTACGAAGGCGAACTCGGCCTCCTCGGCGGCGGCCAGCAGGGAGACGATCTGCAGCCGGGTCGGCGCGTGGATCGCCGGGTCGAGTCGCGACGTCATCGCTTCGGCGTCTCCGCCCGCCGAGCGGTCCGCGCGGACATCCACCGGGCCAGGAGGGGCGCGGTGACCGCCACGACCACGGTCATGATCACACCCATGACGGTACGCGGATAGGCGACGCCGAGCTCCTTGAGCCACAACGCCAGCGCGAAGCCCGCGAGACCGGTGGTGATCAGCCAGGCGCTGAAGCCGGCCCATGCCCATGGATCCGTCATGGAGGAGTGCGGGCGCAGGTTCGCGTTCCTGACGTCGATCACGAACTTGAGGACGGCGACGGCGAGGCCGGCCGACAGGGCCGTCACGGCGATCCAGAGCCACCAGGCGGGGGTGATCTCGGTGACGAACTGCATTCCGGTGACGAAGATCCAGACCGTCACCGGATACCAGGCGGGGAACATCGGCGGTGCGGCGCGCAGGACCCTGTGCTGCGTCTCGTGAACCTGAGCCAGCGACCGCGCGGCTTCTTCGGGGGTGATCTCCATGGGCTGCTCCCTCCTTCTTTCCTACTTGGAAAGTACTTTCCAGTTTCCATATCGTCAAGTACTTTCCAGGATGCCGCATGGAGTGGCCGAGCAGCACCCGGTTCCGGATCCCGAACCTGGCGCGGCCTTCGGCCAATCCGTCGAGCACCGCTTCCAGCGGCATCTCGGACGGCGGCGAGTCGGGGGTGGATCTGCAACCGCGGCTCTGCCAGGAGTCGTCCTCGTCTTCGTCTCGGGCATCGGGGTCACGGATAGACCGAGATGAAAGGGGGCAGTGCGGCCGCGTCACCGGGCGTGAGAGACGCGGCCGCGGGCGAAGGTCAGCGGACCTTGCCGAAGAACTCGCGGATGTCGGCGGCGACGTGATCGGGCTGCTCCATGGCGACAAAGTGGTGGCCGCCTGGATTGCCTTCCGGCCAGTGAAGGATGGTGGTGTGCCGTTCGGCGAACCGGCGGATTCCGGGCGGCCCGCTGTACACGCCGGTCGGCGCCGCCGTCTGACCCTCCGGCCAGCCGAAGCCCGTGCTGTCGTAGTAGGGCCAAGAGGAGGTTCCCAACGTCCCGGTGAGCCAGTAGAGGCTCACGTTGGTGAGGATCAGGTCGCGATCGATCACCTGCTCCGGCGGTTTCGCGGCGACGGTGAACTCCTTGAACTTCTGCATCATCCAGGCCAGCGCGGCGACCGGAGAGTCGTGCCATCCGTAGGCGAAGGTCTGGGGCGCCGCGCGCAGCAGCCCATGATGGTCCACGCCGCTCATCCAGTCCTGCTTCTGGAGCTGCGCGTAGGCCGCCCGCTCGTCGTCGGTCATCTCGGGAACGTCGTCTTCGGTGGGGAAGCCGAGCCCGCTGATGACGTAGACGCCGATCACGTGATCCGGGGCGACCTTGGCGACTTCCGGGGCGACGTACGCGCCGAAGTCCCCGCCCTGGGTGCCGTAGCGGTCGTATCCGAGGCGGCGCATCAGCTCCGCCCAGATCCGCGCCACGCGCGTGGCGTTCCAGCCGGTTTCGCGCGGCGGCGCGGAGAACCCGAATCCGGGCACCGACGGCACGACGACGTGGAACGCCTGGGACGGGTCGCCGCCGTGCGCGCGGGGATCGGTGAGGGGGCCGATGAGGTCGGTGAACTCCACGAACGAGTTCGGCCAGCCGTGGGTGAGGATGATCGGCAGGGCGTCGGGCTCGGCGGAACGCACGTGCAGGAAGTGGATGTCCTGGCCGTCGATCTCGGTCATGAACTGCGGAAATTCGTTCAGTCGTGCCTCGTGCCGGCGCCAGTCGTACTCGCCGCGCCAGTATTCGGCCAGGTCCTTGAGGTAGCCGGCGGGGACGCCCCGGCTCCACTCCTCGCCGGGAAGTTGCCGGGGCCACCGGGTGCGGGCCAGCCGGTCGCGCAGCTCGTCCAGGTCTACCTGGGGGATATCGATGCGGAAGGGGCGGACCTCGGTGCTCATGACTCTCCTCAGCGGGTACGCCCGCCGCGCGGCGGGCGGGGTCCCGCCACGTCGTTCCCGGCAGGCCCGGGTGGTGCGTCGCGGTGACATGATCGAGAGTAGGAATCATGTAGGTCAGGCCCTGTCCCATATGGCCGGACATGATGGATCCCATGAGCGACACCCCTGCACGACTGCTCAAACTGCTGTCCCTTTTGCAGACCCCGCGCGAATGGCCCGGCAGCGAGCTGGCCGAGCGACTGGGGGTCAGCCCCCGTACGATCCGCCGGGATATCGACCGCCTGCGCGAGCTGGACTATCCGGTGCGGGCGACGATGGGGGCGGTGGGCGGCTACCGCCTCGCCGCGGGCAAGGCCATGCCGCCGCTGCTGCTGGACGACGAGGAGGCGGTGGCCATCGCGGTCGGCCTGCGCATGGCGGCCGGGACTCCGGTGGACGGCATCGAGGAGGCGTCCGTGCGGGCCCTGGCCAAGCTGGAGCAGGTGCTGCCGTCCCGGCTGCGCCACCGGGTCGCCGCACTGGCCGCAGCCCTGGTCTCGATGCTGACCGGGAACGAGCCGAGCGTTGATCCGCGGAACCTGACGGTGCTCGCCGGGGCCGCCGCCAACCGCGAACGCCTGCGGTTCGCCTATCGGGCGGGCGACGGGAGCAAGAGCAGACGCCTGGTCGAGCCGTACCGTCTGGTGGCGGCCGCACGCCGCTGGTACCTCCTGGCCTACGACAACGATCGCGACGACTGGCGGACCTTCCGCGTCGACCGAATCAGTGATCCGAGGCCGACCGGCGTGCGGGTCCCGCCCCGCGAGCCGCCCGAGCAGGACGCGGCAGCCTTCATCACCGACAAGCTTTACTCGTCGGCACCCACCTACGAGGTGCTGGCGACCCTGCGTCTTCCGGCCGGCCAGGTGGCTCAACGGCTCGGCGCCGCCCCGGGCGACGTCCAGCCGATCGACGAGCACAGCTGCCGCCTGCACGAGCGCGCCGACACCCTGGAGTGGCTGGCCTCCCGGCTGCTCATGCTCGGCTGCGAGTTCCAGGTGCACGAGCCGCCGGAGCTGCTGGCGTACCTGCGTGCGGCGGGCGCCCGCGCCGTCCGCGCCGCAGGGGGTCCCCTTTGACCTGCCCAGACCGGCTTAACGTACGAAACGGTTCCGTTGCAGGTCCACCCCCGAGTCGCGGCCCCGCAAGAGCGAATCCGCCCGCTGGCCGCGAACCCGTACGTCAGGCCGGTGGTCGAGGCCCGCGACGTCGAGGCTCTCGGCCTCGACGTCGCGCACTACGTGCTGGACCTGGACGATCCACGCTGCACCGCCCCCGAGCCCTTCGCCCGCTGGTACGCGAGAAAGTCCGGCACCGTGCCCGGCGACTTCCCGTTCGCTGCCGGCCAGGTCCGCTCGAACCCCTGGGTCGCGTCGTTTCAGAGGTGCCGTAGACGGCGGCGGTTCAGTCGGTGCCGAACTCCATCGCGGCGCGGTCGAGCATCTCGTCGTCGCCGGAGACCTCGCCGCGTGAGGCGATGGCCTCGGCGCCGCCCTGCGGCATCGCGCCGATCAGCCCGGTCGAGGCCGCCTGGGCGGCGCCGATGAGCGCGGCATGGGCGGTGCCGACCATGCCGAGGCTGGCGTACTGCTCGAGCCTGGCGCGCGAGTCGGCGATGTCGAGGTTGCGCATGGTGAGCTGGCCGATCCGGTCCACCGGGCCGAACGCCGAGTCCTCGGTACGCTCCATCGACAGCTTGTCCGGGTGGTAGCTGAAGGACGGGCCTGAGGTGTCCAGAATCGAGTAGTCCTCACCGCGCCGCAGCCGCAGCGTCACCTCACCGATGACCGCCGTGCCGACCCAGCGCTGCAGCGACTCTCGCAGCATCAGCGCCTGCGGGTCGAGCCAGCGGCCCTCGTACATCAACCGGCCGAGCCGCCGTCCCTCGGTGTGGTAGCTCGCCAGGGTGTCCTCATTGTGGATCGCGTTGACCAGCCGTTCGTACGCCGCGTGCAGCAACGCCATCCCGGGCGCCTCGTAGATGCCCCGGCTCTTGGCCTCGATCACCCGGTTCTCGATCTGGTCCGACATGCCCAGGCCGTGCCGCCCGCCGATCGTGTTCGCCTCCATCACCAGGTCGACCGGGGTGGCGAACTCCTTGCCGTTGATCGTCACGGGGCGGCCCTGGTCGAAGCCGATGGTCACGTCCTCGGCGAGGATCTCGACCGTGGGATCCCAGAATCGCACGCCCATGATCGGGTCCACGGTCTCGATGCCGTTGTCAAGGTGTTCCAGGGTCTTGGCCTCGTGGGTGGCACCCCAGATGTTGGCGTCGGTCGAGTAGGCCTTCTCGGTGCTGTCGCGGTAGGGCAGGTCGTGGGCGAGCAGCCACTCCGACATCTCCTTGCGGCCGCCGAGCTCGGACACGAAGTCCGCGTCGAGCCAGGGCTTGTAGATGCGCAGGTGGGGGTTGGCGAGCAGGCCGTACCGGTAGAACCGTTCGATGTCGTTGCCCTTGAACGTCGAGCCGTCGCCCCAGATCTGCACGTCGTCCTCGATCATCGCCCGGACCAGCAGGGTCCCGGTGACGGCGCGACCGAGCGGCGTGGTGTTGAAGTAGGCGCGCCCGCCCGAGCGGATGTGGAACGCACCGCAGGTGAGCGCGGCCAGGCCCTCCTCGACCAGCGCCGCGCGGCAGTCGACCAGGCGTGCGATCTCGGCGCCGTACGTCACCGCGCGGCCGGGTACCGAGGCGATGTCGGGCTCGTCGTACTGGCCGATGTCGGCGGTGTAGGTGCACGGAACGGCACCCTTGTCGCGCATCCACGCGACGGCGACCGAGGTGTCGAGGCCGCCGGAGAAGGCGATGCCGACGCGCTCGCCGGCGGGCAGGGAGGTGAGAACCTTGGACATAAACAAGATTATGCACTGCGCTGCATGGTCATGCAAACTCTCGATCCGCGGCTCGCGATCTTGCGCGGAGGCCGTGGCCACCTGCGCTGTTCGCCGAACGCCACCCACCCGCGGGAGTGCGGACTCCCCGCCCGGCGCGAGCCGGTCATCCGGAGAAAGAGAGACGGCCCCGAGCCGGTGCGACCAGCACCGTCTCAGGGCCTTGATCAATTCACCCCGCTGGGCCAGGAGAAAGATCCGTGCTCGACCGTGGGAGACACGATCGCCCGGCCGACGCGCTCGATGCCGTCTTCGCGGGCCCCGGCGGCCCGTGGGTGGTCACCCCGCCAGGCGCCTCAGAGCTTGCCGAGGCCTCGGGCGAGGATCATCGCGGTGTCCGCGACCACCTTGTTGTCTAGGACGGCGTCCGCGGCCCTGCCGTTGGTGTAGATCGACATGATGATGGGTGCGGCCGACTTGCCGGGCCAGACGATCGCGATGTCGTTCGCGGCCGCGTACTGCGAGGTCGTGCCGGTCTTGTCGCCGACCTTCCAGGTCTTGGGCAGGCCCGCGCGGATGCGGGCGTCGCCGGTCTGGTTCGCGATCAGCCAGGTGTTCAGCCGCGCCCGGTCCTTGGCGTTGAGGGCCTTTCCTACCGTGACCGCGCGCAGGTCACGGCCCATGGCCGCAGGCGTCGTGGTGTCGCGCCTCTCCTTGGGGTTCCAGTCGTTGAGCTCGGTCTCCCACCGGTCCAGCCGGGAGATCGGGTCCTTCAGCGTACGGAGGTAGCCGGTCAGGCCGGCTGGGCCGCCGAGCTGCTTGAGCAGCATGTTGCCCGCGGTGTTGTCGCTCTGGGTGATGGCCGCCTCGCACAGCTGCGCGACGGTCAGCCCGTCCTTGACATGATCCTTGGTGACCGGGGAGTTCTCCTTCACCTCGGCGTCCGTCCAGCGGACGACCTTGTCCATCAGGCCGGGCTCTGAGGTACGGGCCTTGTGCAGCACGGCCGCGGCGGCCATCGCCTTGAAGGTGGAGAGCATCGGGAAACGCTCGCCCGCACGATAGGTGACCGTCTTACCGGTGGCGGTGTCGATGGCGTACGCGCCGACGCGGACCTTGAAGGACGCCTCCAGCGTGCGCAGTTCCTTCCTGGCCTGGGCCTCGCCCGATACCACCTGGGTCACCGGCGAGGCGGCGGACGCGGTGGACGCGTGGCCTGCCGCGGTGATGCCCATCAGCGGGACGAGCGTGAGTGATGCCAGCACCGAGAGTGCGGCCTGTCGCAGACGCATGGTGATGCCTTCCGGTTGTGGGTTGGATGCGACAGGCAGTCTCACGCCGCCGGTCGATGCGGTCAAAGACAGAAACGGCGATTTCCATGCTGAAATGGCATACGATCATCTCGTGGACGTCCTCGGAGCCTGGCGAGTGTTCGTCAATGTGAGCGAACGAGGGAGCTTCACGGAGGGGGCGGCGGCCGCCCGGGTGCCGCAGTCGGTCGCGAGCCGCCGGATCGCCGCCCTGGAGAAGCACCTCGGGGAGCAGTTGTTCGACCGGTCGTCGCGCGGGGCGGTACTCACCCAGTTCGGCCGGGACATGCTTCCGTCGGCGAAGCGTCTCGTCCGCCTGGCCGACGACATGGAGTACGAGGCGGAGCAGGCCAAGCTCAGTCCGCTCCGGCTCGCCGTTCCCGGCATCGTGCCCGTTCGCGACCTGGCACGCCTTGACGCGGAGGCCCGCCAAAAGGGCTTCTACCTGCACTTTCATGCTGCTCCACCGGCCGAACGGGCGGAACTCGTCCGCTCTCGCGAGGTCCGCGCCGCCCTCATCGCCGTACCACCCGGCGACGCGACCTGGTCGGTACGGCTCGGACTCGCCGGCGCCGCGGACCTCCCCGTGCAGACGGTCTACATCGAGACGCTCCGCGCCGGCCGCGCCGCACGGTCGTCACGGAGGCGCCGGATCTGGATCCAGCCCGAGGACGACGTCCCGCACATCCGCGACCCGATGTTCCGGATCCGGGATGCCGTCGGCCTCCAGCCCGCGCAGGTCGGCGTCTCGGCGACGCTCACCTCCGCCGTGGCGGAGGTCCTCGGTTCAGCGGATCTCCTGCTCTGCCCGGCCGGGCAGGCCGAGGAACTGGGGCTACACTGGCGCCCCGTCGGCGAGATCCAACTCGTCCGCGGCTTCGAGGTGTCGGCCGCCGTCGGGAACGACGCGGAGCGCATCCTGACCCGGCTCTGGCACCCGATCGCCCGCTGCCTCGGCGCGTACGACCAGGCATGATCAGGACGGGGGGCACCATCAAGGTCGAGCAGCTGATGCGACAGCTCCGGCGAGAGCTCGACGACGCCGGACTGAACGGATCGTTCCTGGTCCGGGATCTGCACACCGGTGACGAGATCGGTATCGAGCCGGACCTGGAGTTCCCGATCGCCTCACTCGTCAAGGTCCCGCTCGCCATCGCGACGCTCGAACGCATCCGAAAGGGGGAGCTCAACGGCTCCACCCAGATCCTGGTGCGGCCGACCGGGATCACCGTGCCGGGACCGACCGGGCTGGGCAGGTTCCGACACCCGACCCGGGTCGCCATCGACGACCTGCTCTACCTCAGCATCGCGGTGAGCGACAGCACGGCGGCGGACGCGCTCTTCGCCCTCACCCCGCCCACCGAGGTCTCGGCGACGCTGCACGGGCTGGGGCTCCACGGCATCGCGATCCGCCACACCGTCCAAGAGCTCATCGAGACTCCGGCGGAACGTCTCGATCCCGGCGAGGTCCACCTCGCCCACTTCCTCGCCATCGAGGCGGGAACGGCCGGGCGGGGGCACCGGGTCCCGCAACTGGACGTGACCCGCGCGAACTCGGGATCCGCGCGGGCCTTCGTCGAACTCCTGCAGGCACTGTGGACCCCGGCTTCGATCGACCCTGGCGTGGCCGAGCGGGTACGGGGCCTGATGGCCGACAACCTCCTGCGCCAGAGGCTGACCCCCGATTTCAGCTCCGACGCCTCCAGATGGTCCTCCAAGACCGGAACGCTGCTCAACCTCCGGCACGAGGTCGGCGTCGTCGAGCACACCGACGGCCAGGCCTTCGCCGTCGCCGTACTCACCGAATCGCGCGTACCGGCCATCAGCCAGCCAGGAGCCGAGGCACTCATGGCACAGGTCGCACGAACCCTCCGCGACCGGCTACGACATGACAGGCTGTAGTACGACCTTGCCGACGGGAGCCGCCCAGGTGTCGCATGCCGGGTCAGCTCGAGGGCTGGCTCGCGCACATAATTAGAGATCTTCGCAAATAAGGGGCGCTTTGCACCGGCAGGGCCTGTGTCAAATTTAATGAATCATTCCTTCGGTGTAGCCCTATGATCGCCACATCCGGGTTGCGGTCGGTCAGCCGAGCAGTGCCGAGAGCCTCGTGTCCGGGGCCAGCACGGCACGGGTGAGCAGCGCGGCCACCCGGGCCAGGCGGTCCTCGGCCTCCTCTCGGTCCCAGAGTTCGACGGCGTACTCCAGGTCGAGCACCACCCGCTCCCCCGCCATCCCGGCGTACATCTCCAGCTCGTAGCGGTTGGCCCTGGTGTGCACGTAGTCGAAGCCGACCTCGCAGCCGGCCAGTTCCGGCACCGCGGGGCCGTCGCCCGCCCAGTCGGAGGTCACCTGGAACAGTGGCATCCTGCGCGGGTCGGGGTGGATCTTCAGTGCCCGTACCACCTCGTTGAACGGGGTGCTCTGGTGCGCGTACGCCTCCAGGACGGTCCGGCGCACCCGCCCGGCCAGCTCGGTGAAGGTGGGGTCGCCACCGCAGTCGAGGCGGAGCGCCACCATGTTGACGAAGCAGCCGACCACGCCCTCCAGGCCGGGCAGCGGGCGGTTGTCGGCGGTGGTGCCGATCACCACGTCGTCCTGGCCGCTCCACTGGGCCAGCATCGCGGCGAAGGCGGCGGTCACCAGCATGTAGGGCGTGCTCCTGCTCCGCCTGGCCAGCGCGAGCAGCCGGCGCGAGTCCGCGGGCGGCAGATGATGGGCGATCATCTCGGTGTCGCGGCTCTCCCGCCGCCCGTCGCGCGTCCTGGGCAGGACCAGTTCGGGGGCCTCGCGCAGCCGTTCCCGCCAGAACCGCTCCGAGGCGGCGGCCTCGGGTCCGCCGAGCCAGGCCTGCTCCCAGGCCACGTAGTCGGAGAAGCGCAGGTGCGGTGTGGCGGGCGCGGTGTCGCGGTCGGAGTACAGCCGGCCGAGCTCGCTCACCAGCAGTCCCATCGAGACGCCGTCGGTGACCAGGTGGTGCTGGATGAGCGCGAGGACGTGGTCACCGTCGCCTAGACGGTAGAGAGTGGCCCGCACCAGGGGGGCGGCGGACAGGTCGAAGCCGCGCTCGGCGTCCCGGGCGGTACGGCGGGCCGCCTCCGCCGCCCGCCCGGCCTCGGGCAGGCCGGTGAGGTCCTCGACGGGCAGTTCGACGCGCACCCCGGCGTCGAAGCGCAGCACCGGCACGTCGCCCACCAGCGCCACCCGGGCGCGCAGGTTCTCGTGCCGGGCGACGAGCGCGTCGAGAGCACCGCGCAGCGCGTCCACCTCGAGCGGGCCGCGCACCCGGTAGGTGACGGCGGCGATGAAGTCCCGGGCGTCGCCGCCCGCGAGCTGCTCGTTGATCCAGATCTGCAACTGCGCGGTGGAAAGCGCGCAGCCGCCTGGCTCCGCGCCGTCCGATACGGCCTGCCCGGCGGGCTCGGCGCGGTCCGTGTCGTCAGGCGTCTGCTCCGGCTCCGGTTCCCCGGCCTGTCCCGCGGTGGGGTCCGGGCGACCGGCACCGCCGGTCGTCTGCCCCATCATGGGCTGCCCCGCGCGGTTGGCGCGGCTCGCGTCGGCGAGCGTGTGTTCCAGTGCGGGATACCTGGCCGCCAGGTAGTCGGCCAGGTCGGCGGGGGTGCAGTGCTCGAAGAGGGCCATCAGCGGGACGCGTACGGCGAGCACCGAGGCGATCTCGCGTACCAGCCGGGCCGCCAGCATCGAGTGGCCGCCCAGGGCGAAGAAGTCGTCGTCCGGCTCCACCTCGTCGAGGTTCATGACGCGCGCCCAGATGACGCAGAGCGCGGCCTCCAGGGCGGGCGGCCCGGCCCGCTCGCCGATCTCGGCCGCCTCGGGCAGCAGGGCGGTCCTGATGCGGCCGTCCTCGCCGCGCGGGATGTGGTCGACCGCCACGATGGCGGCGGGCACCATGTACTGCGGCAGCCGCTCGACCAGAACGGCCCGCAGGTCGCCGGGCGACTGCTCCGCGACGGCGTAGGCGACCAGCTCCCGTCCCGCGCCGCCCTCGACCGCGATGACCGCGGCGTCGCGTACGGCGGGGTGGGCGCGCAGGACCTCCTCGACGTCCTCCAGTTGCACCTGGAAGGAGCCGAAGCTGACCAGCCGGTCCTCGCGTCCGCGTTCGACCACCCGCCCGTCGGGCCTGCGGGCGGCCAGGCGGCCGGTGTGCCCGTGCTCGCCGGAACGGCGGACCAGCTGGCCGACGGCCCCGGCGGGCAGCACATTGCCGTCGGGATCGAGCACGCTCACATCGCCCTGGGTGAGGGTGGCCCACTCCTCCGGGGAGATCATCGGGATGTCCGAGAGGGGCTGGGCGGGGTCGGCGGCGACCGCCCGCAACACCCGCTCGTAGTGGCGCATCAGGCGGGCGATCGTGGCCTCGTCGAAGAGGGCGTCGTCGTACTCGACGAAGAAGTCGACCCGGTCACCCCGCCGTACCGCCTCGACCGCGACGTCGAAGCGGGACCGGCCGCGCGTCACCTCGACCTCGGCGGCGGGCACGCCGCCGATGGAGCACTCGGCCGCGCCGGCGTCCCACATGGTGAAGACGACCTGCACCAGGGGGGTGTGCCCGGCGTCGCGCTCGGGCTGCAGGAACTCCACGAGCTTCTCGAACGGCACGTACTGGTGGTCGAAGGCGTCGAAGGCGGCCTCGCTGACCGCGTCGGCCAGCTCGGTGAAGGGGACCTCGCCCGCCGGGCGCAGCCGTACCGGCACGATGTTGGCGAAGAAGCCGAGCGCGCCGTCGAACTCGCGTCCGGGACGGCCGGGTGCGCCGGTGCCCAGCACCATGTCGCCGCGTCCGGTGTAGCGGTAGAGGGTGGCGGCGAAGGCGGCCAGCAGCACTGTGAAGAGGGTGCCGCCGACCCGCTCGGCGACCTCGCCGAGCGGGTCGGTCAGGTCTCCGGCGAGCGGGAAACGCTCGCGCCTGCCCGCGCTGTCCCGCCGGCGCGGCCGGGGCCGGTCGGCGGGCAGCTCCAGCACCGTGGGCGCGCCGTCGAGCGCCCGCCGCCAGTGGTCGACGTCGGCGGCCAGGCGACCGCCGGCGAACTGCTCGCGCTGCCAGCGGGCGAAGTCGCCGTACTGGGCGGGCCGCTCGTCCAGCGGCCCGCCCGATGACTCCCCCTGCGACCTGGCCAGGGTCTCGCCCGGCGGTCCGGCCGGCGTCTCGCCCGCCGGCTCGATCGAGGTCCCACCGTGCGGCTCGCCCCGGTAGGCCGCGTCCAGCTCGTCGAGCAGCAGGTTCATCGAGAAGCCGTCGCTGATGATGTGGTGCACCCCGAGCACGAGCGCCTGCCGCTCCGAGCCGAGCGTGACGAGCGAGGCGCGCAGCAGCGGCCCCGAGGTCAGATCGTAGGGGGCCTCGGCGACCTCGCGGGCGTACTCCATGAGCGCCTGCTCGCCGCCGACGGACGCCTCGCGCAGTACGGGGCCCCGCGCCCAGATCGCCTGCACCGGTTCGGTTCCCCGGTAGACGAAGGTGGTGCGCAACACGTCGTGCCGGGCCACCACCCGCTCCAATGCCCGGCCGAGCCTGGCCGCGTCCAGCGTGCCGTCCAGGACGAGTACCTTCAGTTCGTTGTACGAGCCGTTGCCGGGATCGTCCTGCTCGACGAACCAAAGCTGCTCCTGCAGGTAGGAGAGCGGGGCGGTGCGGACGGGCAGTCCGGTCACGACGCTGTCTCCGTCCCCCTGGCGATCACCCACAGGAAGCGCGACTCCCCGAGCGGTGTCCGCTGTGCCACGACCTCCTCGCGCTCGGGTACCAGGCCCGCCGCGCGCAGCAGCTGAAGGTTCTCCTGGGTGGGGAAGCCGGAGAAGAACATGGTCGAGCCGAACCACTCCTCGATCGCGCCGGGGATGTCCTCGGTCATCAGGGTGGCGAGCAGCAGACCGCCCGGCTTCAGCCAGCGGGCGATGTCGCCCAGCAGGCCGGGCAGTTCCTCGCGCGGCAGGTGGGTGAGGGTGTAGATGGACACGACTGCGTCGAAGGAGGCGTCGGGGAACCGTGCCTCCGCCATGTCGGCCTGCACGAGCGTCGCGCCGGGCAGTGTCCTCTCGGCGAGCTTGAGTTGCTCGGCGGAGATGTCGACGGCGGTGAGGGCGTGCGCCTCGGCCAGGCGGCGCGAGGACTCGTGCCCCCCGCCGACGCCCAGCTCCAGCACCGAGCCGCCGGCGGGCAGCATCGCGAGCAGGTGGCCGGTCCACTCCATACGGGGGCCGTCGGAGAACTCCGACTGGAAGGCGGCGTAGCGGTCGGCGATGTCGTCCCAGCCCTCGCGGACGATGTCCTTGAGATCGGAGCGGACCTCTGAGTCGACGGCGTCGGCGACTCCGGCGATGGTGGGCCGGTCGAAGAAGTCGGCGACCGGCACCTCGATGCCGAAGATCGTGCGGACTCGGCCAAGGAGCTGGATGACCTGGATGCTGGTGCCGCCCAGCTCGAAGAAGTGGTCGTGCGGGCCGAGGGAGTCGACGCCGAGCAGCGGTTTCACGATCTCCTCGGCCACCCTGCGCCTGGTCGGCGTCCACTCGGCGCCATCGTCGGTACCGGCGCCGGTACCGGCGCGTTCCTGTCGGGCCGCGGCCAGAGCGTCGCGGTCGACCTTGCCTGCCGGGGTGAGCGGGATCTCCGGGACGTGGACGAACTCGTTGGGGACCAGCGGGGCCGTCAGCCACCGGGCGGCGGTCTCGCGCAGCTCGGTCACGCCGGGCGGCTCCCCCGTCGTGGAGACGACGTAGGCGATCAGGCGGGCGTCGCCGTCGCCCCGCGCCTCCGCCTCGACCACGGCGTGCGCGACCGCCGGGTGCCTGCGGAGGGTCTGCTCGATCTCCTCCGGCTCGACGCGGACACCGCGTACCTTGACCTGGCGGTCGGCTCGCCCGGCGAAGACCAGCTCGCCGTCGGCGGTCCAGCGCACCAGGTCGCCGGTGCGGTAGAGCCGCTCGCCCGGCGTGGTGGCGAACGGGTCGGGGACGAAGGAGAGCGCGCTCGTGCCGGGGCGGCCCAGGTAGCCGCGGCCGAGGCCGGGACCGCCGACGTACAGCTCGCCGACCGTGCCGATCGGGACCGGGCACATCGACGCGTCCAGGGCGTAGGCCCGGTGGTTGGGCATGGCGCGCCCGATGGGCGGTGAGGTGTCCCAGCTTCCCCGGCACTCCTGGGTGATCACGCCGACCGTGGTCTCGGTGGGCCCGTAGCTGTTGACGAACCTGCGCCCGGCCGCCCAGCGGGTGGTGAACTCACCCGAGTAGCTCTCGCCGCCGACCGCGAGCACCCGCAGGTCGGGGAAGTCGCCGGGCTCCAGCAGTCTCAGCATGCCGGGGGTGCCCATGTAGACGGAGATGCGCCGCTCGCGCAGCAGGTCGCGGAAACGCTCGGCGGAGGTACGGGTCTCGGCGGCGGCGACGTGCAGGGTGGCCCCCGACAGCAGCGCCCCGAAGGCGTCGAAGGTGGAGACGTCGAAGGCGATCGAGGAGAACTGCACGAGGCGGTCCTGCGGGGAGAGCCCGTACAGGTGCTGGGCGCCCCGGACGAACGCGGTGACCGCGCGGTGCTCGATGAGGACGCCCTTGGGCGTCCCGGTGCTGCCGGAGGTGTACATGACGTAGGCGAGGTTGGCCGGGTGCAGCGGCACCCCGGGATCGCCCTCCTCCCTTCCCGGGTGGTCGTCGACGTTCACCACGAACCACGGGCCCGGCGGCACCTCGGCCTCGGTGGTGGAGTCGGCCAGCACCACGGCGGTGCCGGCGTCGCGCAGGATCGCCTCGACCCGCTCGGGCGGGTTGCCCTCGTCGATCGGGACGTAGGCGCCCCCGGCGGCCAGCGTGCCGAACATGGACACCACCATGCCGGCCGAACGGCGCTGGTAGATGGCGCAGCGGTCCTCAGTGCGCAGGCCGAGGCCGAGCAGGTGCCCGGCCAGTCGGTTGGCGGCGCGGCGCACCTCGTCGTAGCCGAGGGTCGTGCCCTCCTCGTCCGTCAGCGCCGTGGCGGCGGGCGACCTGGCGACCTGGGCGGCGAACCGTTCGATGACGGTCGCCGGCTCGTCGGCCAGCTCGGTGCGGTTCCACTCCTCGACGACCAGGCGCGCGTCGTGCTCCTGGATCGTGTCCATCGGCTCCTCCTTCGGGGACCGTTCCTTCCGGGACTGTTCGTCGGTGCGCCCGCGGGTCAGGACCGCTCGCCGTCCATCCACCGGCGCAGGCTCAGCGGGCGCATGTCCGTCCAGACCTCCTCGATGTGGGCCAGGCACTCCTCGCGGGTGCCGCTGTGGCCGACACTCCGCCAGCCCTCGGGAATGTCACGGTCGGTCCACCAGATGGAGTACTGCTCCTCGTGATTGCGCACCACCGTGTACTCAGCGTCCTCCGACATTCTGGATCTCCTTCGCTTCATTCATCATTCGAGGGCCTGCCATCAGAACAATGCCATGGCCAGACAGAAGCGATTTAACGCATTTTTCGGGAAATGTTAGGGTTTTGAAGGGGAGCGTATGTGCGGAATAGTCGGCGTATCCGTTAACGGAGGAACAGCCGGGCAACCGGCCTTCGACGGGCTCGTCACCCTGCAGCACCGGGGCCAGGAGTCCTGGGGCATCGCGGTGGCCGGCCCCGGCGGCGTGCAGGTCCGGCGGGCGCTCGGTTTCGCCTCGCGCTCGGCCTGTGGTGACCCGCCCCACGATGACCCGGCCTGTGGTGACCCGGCCCGTGACGGCCTCGCGGCCTGGCGAGCCGGGAGAGTGGCGGTCGCCCACACCCGGTACTCCACCACCGGCGCCACGGTGCCGGAGAACTCCCAGCCCTTCGTGCACGAGGCACGGCGCATCGCGCTGGCGCACAACGGGGACCTCGTCAACGCCGCCGAGCTGCGCGCCCGGCTCGGCCGCGAGGGGTACGGGTTCCGCTCGACCAGCGACTCCGAGATCATCCTCGCCCTGCTCGCCGACGCGGGCGAGACACCCGGCACGGCACTCGCCTCGGCTCCCGGCCCGGAGGACCGGCACCCCGCGGACCCCGGCCCGATCGTGGCCGGGGTCGCGCGGGCCACGCGGGTGCTGCGGGGCGCGTACTCGGTGGTGTGCGCCGTCGGCGAGTACCTCGTGGCCTTCCGGGACCCGCACGGCCTGCGCCCCCTGGTGGCGGGGTTCACCGAGGGCAGAGCGGTCGTCGCCTCGGAGACCTGCACCCTCGACGCGCTCGGCTGCACCGAGCAGCGGGAGGTGGAACCGGGCGAGGTGCTGGTGCTGCGCGACGGCCGCCCGATCGGGGCGCACCGCGTGGCGGAGCCCGCCCCGCGCAGCTTCTGCGTCTTCGAGCACCTCTATCTGACCAGGCAGGACTCCAGGATCGGCGGCACCAGAACCGGCGCGACGCGGGTGGCGTTCGGCGAGCGGCTGGCGCTGGAGTCCCCGGCGGACGCCGACCTGGTCGTGGCCGTCCCGGCCTCCGGCGTACCGGCGGCCCGCGGGTACGCGCG
>NZ_JBEXGU010000191.1:0-17167 GCF_040607515.1 Streptosporangium sp. NPDC005286
CGGCGGTGCCGGAGGCGACACACCCGCGAAGTTCCGGGTGAGATCCGGAGGTCAGCGAGTGTCGGATCCGGCGCGGGCCAGGGTGGCGCGAGCGGCCTCCAGCCGGGCGACCGGGACACGGAACGGCGAGCAGGACACGTAGTCCAGACCCATCTGGTGGCAGAAGTGGATCGAGTCGGGGTCTCCGCCGTGCTCGCCGCAGATGCCCAGCTTCAGGTCGGGCCGGACCTTGCGGCCCTCCTCCGCGGCGATGCCGACGAGCCTGCCGACGCCGTCACGGTCCAGGGTCTCGAACGGGGAGACACCGAAGACGCCAAGCTCGAAGTACTTGGAGAAGAACGCGGCCTCGACGTCGTCGCGAGAGAAACCCCAGGTCATCTGGGTCAGGTCGTTGGTACCGAAGGAGAAGAACTGGGCGGCCTCGGCGATCTGGCCGGCGGTCAGCGCCGCGCGCGGCACCTCGATCATCGTGCCGATCAGCGCCTCGACCCCGGCCTCGGCAAGGATCTTCCGCGCCTCGTCCTTGACGTGCTCCAGTTCCTGGACCGCGGCCACGAGCGGAATCATGATCTCCGCGCGGCTGCCGGGCACGGCCTTGGCCGCCGCCGCGATCGCCCGGACCTGCATGGCGAACACGCCGGGGATGACCAGGCCGAGCCGGACACCGCGCAGGCCCAGCATCGGGTTCTGCTCGTGGAGCCGCTTGAGCGCGGCCAGCAGCTCGCGGTCCTTCTTCTCCGCCCCGTCGCCCGCGAGGGCGACCTTCACCGACAGCTCGGTGAAGTCGGGCAGGAACTCGTGGAGCGGCGGGTCGATCAGGCGGATCGTGACGGGCAGCCCCTCCATCGCCTGGAAGATCCCCGTGAAGTCCGCCCTCTGCAGCGGCTCCAGCGCGGCCAGTGCCCGCTCACGCCCCGCCTCGGAGGTGGCCAGCACCAGGTCCTCGACCAGGCTGCGACGCTCGCCGAGGAACATGTGCTCGGTACGGCAGAGCCCGATGCCCTGGGCACCGAACCTGCGCGCCCTGGCGGAGTCCTCGGCGTTGTCGGCGTTGGCGCGCACGGCCATCCGGCGTACCTCGTCGGCGTGGGACATGATCCGGTGCACGGCGCCGACGAGCTCGTCGTCCTGGTCGCCCACCCCCTCGAAGTACTCCACGATCGGAGAGGGGACCACGGGCACCTCACCGAGGTAGACGGTCCCGCTGGTGCCGTCGATGGAGATGACGTCACCCTCGGAGACCATGACGCCGGAAGGCGTGGTGAACCTGCGGTCCTTGACCGAGACCTCCAGTTCCTCGGCCCCGCAGACGCAGGTCTTGCCCATGCCCCTGGCGACCACGGCGGCGTGCGAGGTCTTGCCGCCGCGGCTCGTCAGGACGCCCTGGGCGGCGATCATCCCGGCCAGGTCGTCGGGGTTGGTCTCCCTGCGGACCAGGATGACCGCCTCTCCCCGCGTGGCGAGCTCGACGGCCCGCTCGGTGGAGAAGACGGCCTTGCCGACGGCCGCGCCCGGCGAGGCGTTCATCCCCTTGGCGATCACCTCGCCGCCGGAGTCGGCGGCGAAGCGGGGGAACATGAGCTGGGCGAGCTGGTGGCCGGTCACCCGGGTCACGGCCTCGTCGAGGTTGATCAGACCCTGGTCGGCGAGCTGCACGGCGATACGGAAGGCCGCGCCCGCGGTCCGCTTTCCCACCCGGGTCTGGAGCATCCAGAGCCTGCCGCGCTCGACGGTGAACTCGATGTCGCACAGGTCCCGGTAGTGGTTCTCCAGCGTCTCCATGATCCGCATGAGCTCGTCGTAGACGGCCTTGTCGAGGCTCTCCAGCTCCTGCAGCGGCATGGTGTTGCGGATGCCCGCGACCACGTCCTCGCCCTGGGCGTTCTGCAGGTAGTCGCCGTAGACGCCCTGCTGCCCCGAGCCGGGGTCGCGGGTGAAGGCCACACCGGTTCCGGAGTCCATGCCGCAGTTGCCGAAGACCATCGAACAGACGCTGACCGCAGTGCCCAGGTCGGCCGGGATGCGTTCCTGACGGCGGTAGAGGACGGCTCGCGGGGCGTTCCACGACTTGAACACGGCCTCCACCGCCATGCTCATCTGCCGGTGGGGGTCCGCGGGGAAGTCCTCGCCGGTCTGGGCACGGACGATGTCCTTGTAGGTCGCGACCAGGCGCCGGAAGTCGGCCGCCTCCAGCTCCAGGTCGTGGCGGCCGGCCTTGAGCTCCTCCAGGGCCTCGTCGAAGAGCTCACCGTCGATGCCCTGGACGGTCTTGCCGAACATCTGGATGAGGCGCCGGTAGGAGTCCCAGGCGAAACGCTCGTTGCCACTCGCCTGCTTGGCCAGTCCGTGGACCGATTCGTCGTTCAGACCGATGTTGAGAACGGTCTCCATCATGCCGGGCATGGAGAACGCGGCCCCCGAGCGCACGCTCACCAGGAGTGGGTCGTCGGCCTGGCCCAGTCGGCGCCCCATCTTGGCCTCCAGCGCGGCCAGGTGCGCGGAGACCTCCTCCCGCATTCCCTCGGGAATGACCCCGTCCCGCAGGAAGTTCCGGCAGGCCTCGGTGGTGATGGTGAAGCCGGGGGGAACCGGCAACCCGAGATTGGTCATCTCCGCAAGGTTTGCCCCCTTACCTCCGAGAAGACCTTTGAGATCTTTGTTGCCCTCGGTGAAGTCGTAAACGTACTTGGGCACGGTTGCTCCTTCTTCGACTTCAAAACCGGCGTCTGATTCCGCCTCCCTGCGGACTCTACCGACGAACAAGACGACGAAACGGCACCCATCAGGCAACACTGCATTGTCCCAGCTCAGAGCAGGTGAACCGGTCTAATCCAATTCAAATCTGGGCCAAATACGCGATGATATTGATCACCTCAGAAACCGACTCCGACCAATTGGTGTAAACCAATTTCTCTGGCTCCAACGCCGTTCACGGCGGGCTCGGCGACCGGCCGGGCATCAACTACACCGCCGCATGACTCGGGATTTTCACACAGAACTGTGGTAGGGGGGGAGCCGCCTCAGGATCCCTCTCACAGCTACACCGCCACATAAATCGGGCTTTTCACACAGAGCCCCGGGGAACGGCCTCAGGAGCCCTCCCGCAGCCGGTACCCCCTACTGATCACGGTCTCGATCACACCCTCGGCGCCGAGCTTGCGCCGCAGATTGCCCACCGTCACCCGCACGGTGTTGGTGAAGGGGTCGGCGTGCTCGCCCCAGACGTGCTCGAGCAGTTCCTCCGCCGAGACCACGTGCCCGCAGCGGGCCATCAGGTAGCGCAGCACGCCGAACTCCTTCGGGGTGAGCCCCAGCTCCCGTCCCCGCGCTCGGGCCTCGGCCCTGGAGATGTCCAGCCGCAGGTCCCCCACCTGCAAGATCGCGGTGTCGTCGCCCTGCTCCCGGTGCGGCAGCGCGCGCACCCTGGCCAGCAGTTCGGGAAAGGCGAACGGTTTGACCAGGTAGTCGTCGGGCCCCTCGTCCAGCCCGAGAAGCCGGCCGTCCAGCCGGTCCCGCGCGGTCACCATGATGATCCGCGCGGTCCGGCCGTGGGCGGTCCGCCGCAGCGCGCGGCACAGCTCGAAGCCGTCACGGCCGGACAGGTCGAGGTCGAGCAGGACCACGTCGTACGGGTCGGCCTGCAGCCTCTCGGCGGCCTGCGCCGTATCCCGGGCGACGCAGACCGCGTAACCAGCCCGGACGAACCCCACCCGCAGGGCTTCGACCAGGTCTTCCTCATCCTCGACAACGAGCAGTCGCATGGTACGAACCTAGATCGTGCACGGCCCGAAACCCGGCTGCCACCACCGTCCCCGCCCCCGCCGCTCCCGTGTCGTCGCGGGGCGGGCCTTTCCTCAGTCGTTGAGGTGCTGGCGGAGGTAGGACTCGACCTGGTCGAGGGCCACCCGCTTCTGGGCCATCGAGTCACGCTCGCGGATGGTCACCGCCTGGTCGTCGAGAGTGTCGAAGTCGACGGTGATGCAGAACGGCGTGCCGATCTCGTCCTGGCGGCGGTAGCGGCGGCCGATCGCGCCCGCGTCGTCGAACTCGACGTTCCACCGGCGGCGGAGCTGGGCGGCCAGGTCCTTGGCCTTGGGCGACAGATCGGCGTTGCGCGACAGCGGGAGCACCGCGACCTTGACCGGCGCGAGCCGGTGGTCGAGCCGCATGACCGTGCGCTTCTCCATGACGCCCTTGGCGTTGGGCGCCTCGTCCTCGGTGTAGGCGTCGATCAGGAAGGTGAGCGTGGCGCGGTCGACACCGGCGGCCGGCTCGATCACGTACGGGACGTAGCGCTCGCCGGTGTCCTGCTCGAAGAAGCTGAGGTCGGTGCCGGAGGCCTTGCCGTGCGCGGTCAGGTCGAAGTCCGTGCGGTTGGCGATGCCCTCGAGCTCGCCCCACTCACTGCCGGTGAAGTTGAAGCGGTACTCGATGTCGACGGTCCTCTTGGAGTAGTGCGACAGCTTCTCCTGCGGGTGCTCGTAGATGCGCAGGTTGTCGGGGTTGATACCCAGGTCGGTGTACCAGCGGAAGCGCTCGTCGATCCAGTACTGGTGCCATTCCTCGTCGCTGCCCGGCTTGACGAAGAACTCCATCTCCATCTGCTCGAACTCACGGGTACGGAAGATGAAGTTGCCCGGGGTGATCTCGTTACGGAACGACTTGCCGATCTGGCCGATACCGAACGGGATCTTCCTGCGCGCCGACTGCTGCACGTTGAGGTAGTTGATGAAGATGCCCTGGGCGGTCTCCGGCCGCAGGTAGGCGAGGCCCGACTCGTCCTCGACCGCGCCGAGGTAGGTCTTCAGCAGGCCGCTGAACTGCTTGGGCTGAGTGAAGGAGCCCTTGTTACCGCAGTTGGGGCAGGTGATGTCGGCCAGGCCGTTGACGGGGTCCTTCCCGTGTTTCTCGCTGTACGCCTCTTCGAGGTGGTCGGCGCGGTAGCGCTTGTGACACGCCTGGCACTCGGTCAGCGGGTCGGTGAAGGTGTCCACGTGACCGCTGGCCTGCCACACCTCGCGGGCCAGAATCACACAGGAGTCGAGACCGACCACGTCGTCACGGCCCTGCACCACGGTCTTCCACCACTGCCGCTTCACGTTGTTCTTGAGCTCCACGCCCAGTGGACCGTAGTCCCACGACGCGCGCAGGCCGCCGTAGATCTCGCTGGAGGGATACACAAGACCGCGCCGCTTGGCGAGGCTGACGATGGTGTCCATGATGTCCGTACGGCGTGCCATAAGGGAAAATCTCCATCCGGCTGGAGGTCGGCGAGGAATTGATTGAACATCCAGCTTAGGGGAGACGGACCCTCGGGACGTGCGGATAAACCATGATGCCCGCCTCACTCCGGCAAAGCTTCCGCGGAATCTCAGGGACGGTCGACGTCCTCGAACGCGCTCGGCTCGTTGATCATGAGCGTCATCAGCGGATACATCGCCATCCGCGCCGCGCCCAGCGCCCTGCGGTAGAACCCGGCGCCCTCCCACTCGCTGACCAGCGCCCACAGCTCCGGCTCGTCCACCGATCTCGACACCCTGCCGCGCAGGTAACCCGGCTGCCCGGCCAGCGTGTCGACGATCTCGTGGGCCCGGGCCAGGAACTCCTCGGTCTGGCCGGGCGGCACCGAATAACGGATGAGAGCGAGCATCCGCCCAGCATGCCAGAGCCCGCCTCCGGCCCCGTACCGGGCGGGGCGAGAGCCGCGGTGTCGTACCGGGCATCGGGGCGTGTCGCGGCGGGGGCTGTGGCGTTAGGCTCGGCCTGTGGCCGACAAGCACGGGAAACGCCCCGCACATCCGCTGGCACAGCCCCGACGCCCGCGAGGCGGGCGTCCGCTGCCCGCGGGCGAGCAGTTCTTCACACCGGGGGCGACCGGGCTGCGGCGCGGGGCCGAGCGGCGCAGCGCGGCCCCGCTGGTCTTCCTGTTCCAGCTCCCCCGCTGGATCGCCCCGGTGGTGCTGGTGATCCTCCTGTTGACCGGCTTCGCGGTGGCCTCCTTCTGGGGTGGCATCGCCGTGCTTCCGGTGATCGGGTTCGTCGGCTGGCTCGCCTACATGTCGTGGCCGTCCCTGGGGACCGGGGGCCGTCTGCTGCGCGTCGCGCTGCTCACCTTCCTGATCCTGCTCGCCGCCGACCGCTTCGGCGCCTTCTGACGCCGCCCGGCCCTCGCCGCGCTCCCGGGCTCCGCGGCGCCCGTACGTCGCGGGCACCCCGCGCGTGAAGCCGTCGCACCGGGGACGACCGGGCTGACGCGGAGACCGCCCCCGTCCGCCGGGCCGGTGATCATCGAGCCCGCAGGTGATTTTGACAACCATTTTCATTTGCGCGCATACTGGATGACATGATGTCCGAGTCCTCCCGACGTATCCGCATACGTAACGCGAGCCTGGTCGTGGCCGCCGCCTTTGTCGCCACCACCGCCTGCGGCGCCGAAATCGGCTCGGCCGGTGAATCGCCCGGGGGGGCGTCAGGCGTCTCCGCGGCGAACAAGCCCGTCGTCACCGCGGCCATGTATCCCCTGCAGTGGCTCGCCGAGCAGGTCGGCGGCCCCGACGTGACAGTCACCGGCCTGACCAAGCCCGGCGTCGAGCCACACGACCTGGAGCTGTCCCCGCTCCAGGTGGCCGGGTTGCAGGAGACGAGGCTCGTCGTCTACATCAAGGGCATCCAGCCCGCCGTGGACGAGGCGGTCGAACAGCACGCCGCCGACCGGAGCTTCGAGGTGGCCTCCTCGGTCCCGACCCTGCCCTCGGCCGGGGAGGAGGGCCACGAAGGCGAGGAGGAGCACGGCCACGAGGAGATCGACTACGACCCCCACCTCTGGCTCGACCCGGCCCGCTTCGCGACGGTCGCCACCCGGCTCGGCGAGAGGCTCGCCGCCGCCGACCCCGCGCACGCGCAGGGCTACCGGGAGCGGGCCGCCGAAACCGCGGCCGGCCTCACCGCCCTGGACGGCGAGCTGGCCAAGGGCCTGGCCACCTGCTCCGCACGCACGATCGTCACCAGCCACGCCGCGTTCGGCTATCTCGCCAACCGCTACCGGCTCCACCAGGTCGGCATCAGCGGAATCGATCCCGAGGCCGATCCCTCTCCCGCCCGCCTCGCTGAAGTGGCAAAAGTGGCCAAGCAGGAGAAAGTGACTACGATTTTCACCGAGACCCTCGTCAGCCCCAAGGTCGCCGAGGTTCTCGCCCAGGAGGTCGGTGCGAAGACCGCGGTCCTCGACCCGGTCGAAAGCCAGCCGGCGAACGGCGACTACCCGTCCGCCATGCGCCGGAACCTTGAAGTCCTCCAATCTGCGCTCAGCTGCTCGTAAGGGCCACACGTGACATCCAGCAAAACGGTTTTCACCATGAGCGGCGGCCAGGTCAACCTGGACCGCCGCCCGGTGCTCCGCGGGATCGACCTGTCCGTCGAGCCCGGCGAGGCGGTGGCCGTGCTCGGCGCGAACGGGTCGGGGAAGTCCACCCTCATCCGCGCCCTGCTCGGCCTCATCCCCCTGTCCGGCGGCGAGACCCTGCTGTACGGCAGGCCTCCCGCCCGGTTCCGTGAGTGGTGGCGGATCGGCTACGTGCCCCAGCGGCTCTCGGTGGGCGGCGGCGTGCCGACCACGATCCGCGAGGTCGTCGCCTCGGGACGGATCGCCAGGCAGCGGCGCCTGCGGCCGACCAGCGCGGCCGACCGGGAGGCGACAGGCCGGGCGCTGGCCGCCGTCGGCCTGGCCCATCGTGCCGCCGACCCGGTGCAGGCCCTGTCCGGCGGCCAGCAGCAGCGGGTGCTGATCGCCCGCGCCCTCGCCGGGGAGCCCGACACCTTCGTCATGGACGAACCCACCGCCGGCGTCGACTCCGAGAGCCAGAAGCTCCTCGCCGAGACCCTGTCCGTGCTCGTGGAGCAGGGCAAGACGGTCCTGCTGGTCGCGCACGAGCTCGGCCCGCTGGAACCTCTGATCACCCGCGCGGTGGTGCTGCGGGACGGGTACGTCTGCCACGACGGCCCGCCGCCCCACGCCGTCGGCGCCCACGCGCTGCCCGGCCACGACCACGTGCACCCGCATGCCGAGGAGGAGCCGGTGAGCCCGCTCGACTGGAGACCCACGTCGTGATCGAGCTTCTGCAGTTCGACTTCATGCGGCGGGCGCTGATCGCCGCCCTCCTCGTCGGCCTGGTCGCGCCCGCCATCGGCACGTTCATGGTCCAGCGCCGCCTGGCCCTGCTGGGCGACGGCATCGGGCACGTCGCGCTGACCGGCGTGGCCCTGGGCTTCCTGACCGGGACCGCCCCGGTGCTGACCGCCGTGCTGGTCTCCGTGCTCGGCGCCGTGGCCATCGAACTGGTCCGCGCGCGCGGCAGGACCAGCGGTGACGTGGCACTCGCGCTGCTGTTCTACGGCGGCATCGCCGGGGGCGTGCTGCTCATCTCGCTGGCCCCGGGCGGTAGCAACGCCACCTTGACGTCCTACCTGTTCGGCTCGATCAGCAGCGTTCCCGTCGAGGACGTGTGGGTGATCGGCCTGCTGGCGGCGGCGGTCCTCGGCGTGCTGGCCGTCTTCGGGCGGGAGCTCTACGTGCTCTGCCAGGACGAGGAGGTCGCCAGGGCCAGCGGCCTGCCGGTCCGCTTCCTCAGCCTGCTGATCGCCGTGACCG
Source organism: Streptosporangium sp. NPDC005286 (assembly GCF_040607515.1). Lineage (NCBI taxonomy): Bacteria > Bacillati > Actinomycetota > Actinomycetes > Streptosporangiales > Streptosporangiaceae > Streptosporangium > Streptosporangium sp. NPDC005286. The sequence goes on from NZ_JBEXGU010000191.1 coordinate 8,648, forward strand.
CCGCGCTGACCGTGGTCATCGCCATGCGCGTGGTGGGACTGCTTCTGGTCAGCGCGCTGATGGTGGTGCCGGTGGCGACCAGCCAGCAGCTCACCCGGGGTTTCACGAGCACGATGCTGCTTTCCATGCTTTTCGGGATGATCTCCACGGTCGGCGGCCTGACCTCCTCCTTCTACGTCGAGGTCCCGCCGGGCGCGGTCATCGTGATCGTTGCTCTCACGGGGTTCGTCCTCGCCCTCGGGCTCGGTAGATTCATACGCCGAAGTCGACCTCAGGAGTCCAGCCCATGAGCAACAGGCGTGACGCCGTCCACGCGGTCCTCCGTCAGAGCGAGGGTTTCCGCAGCGCGCAGGACGTCTACGCGGAGATGCGCGCGGAAGGCGCCAAGATCGGACTGACCACCGTCTACCGGGCGCTCCAGGCGCTCGCCGACACCGGTCACGTCGACGTGCTGAGAACCGACGACGGCGAGTCGGTCTACCGGGCGTGCGCCAGCGGCGACCACCACCACCACCTGGTCTGCCGCACCTGCGGCCGTACGGTGGAGGTGGCCGGACCCGCGGTGGAGCGCTGGGCCGAGGCCATCGGCTCCGAGCACGGGTTCACCGAGATCACCCACACCCTGGAGATCTTCGGGACCTGCACCGTCTGCTCCACAGCCGCCAAACCGGCCCGTACGCCGAGCCGCACCTGAGCCCGCCGGGATCCCCCGGCGGGCCGGGTCCCGGGTGGCCGATCCGCGCCCTGAGCACCGCACCGGGCGACACGGCGCACGCGGCGGGGCGCACCGGACGCAGCGCCGCTGAAGATCACGCCCGCCGGGCGCTCACATGGCGCGCCATCGCGATGTGAGCGCGAGAGAGAAGGCACGAAGGTCCACCGGAGAGATACGCTTCCGACACGGCAAGCCACCGCGAGCCCACGCTGTAACCGCTTCCTACAGGAGTCAACATGCCATTCGGACATGACATGGTGCACTCACTCGCCACCGCGGTCGACCTGGTCAACACCTCCCCCTCCACCGGAGGCGAGGACACCCTCACCGATCTGCGGGAGCTCGGCGACTTCGTGGCACGCTGGGAGGTCAGCGGGATCGGTGAACTGGACGCCGCTGACCTGGCCCAGGTGCGCGCCCTGCGCGAGGCCTTCCACAAGGTCTTCACCGCCCCGGACCAGCCCACCGCGGTCATCCGGCTCAACACCTTGCTGAGCGGGACCCGCATCACCCCGCGCCTGGCGGAGCACGACGGCCACCCCCTGCACGTCCACTACTTCGCGCCGGACGCCTCACTCCACGAGCACCTGGCGGCCGACATCGGGGTCGCCCTGGCCCACCTGCTCGTCGAGGACGAGTGGGAGCGCCTGCGCACCTGCTCGGCACCGGACTGCGACCACGTCTTCGTGGACGAGTCCCGCAACCGCTCGCGGGTCTACTGTGACAGCCGCACCTGCGGGAACCGGATGCACGTGGCCGCCTATCGCGCGCGACGCCGGGCCTGACGTCACTCTCCGCGTTCGGCCGGGCGCACCTGGCGGCGCGTCGAGGGCGCCCGGGACACGCCGTTATTCCGCGACCACGTTCGGCACGGCTCCGCCGTACCTCCTGTCGCGCTTGGCGTACGTCTCGCAGGCCTCCCACAGATCACGGCGGTCGAAGTCGGGCCAGAGACGGTTGAGGAAGACCATCTCGGCGTACGCCGTCTGCCAGATCAGGAAGTTGGAGATGCGCTGCTCGCCGGAGGAGCGCACGAACAGGTCGACGTCGGGGATCTGCGGCTCGTCCAGGTAGCGGGCGAAGGTCTCCTCCTTCACCCTGCCCGGCTTGACCTTCCCCTCGGCGATGTCCTGCGCCAGGCGCAGGGCGGCGTCCACGATCTCGGCACGGCCGCCGTAGTTGACGCAGAACTGCAGGGTCAGCTTGGAGTTGCCCTCGGTCATCTGCTCGGCGTCGCGCAGCTCCTGGATGACGCTCCGCCACAGCCGTCCGGGGCGGCCCGCCCAGCGGACCCGCACGCCCATCGCGTGGAGCTGATCCCTGCGGCGGCGGATGACGTCGCGGTTGAAACCCATCAGGAAGCGGACCTCGTCAGGGGAGCGCTTCCAGTTCTCCGTGGAGAAGGCGTAGGCCGACAGGTAGGGGATGCCGAGCTCGATCGCGCCCTCGATCACGTCGAAGAGCGACGCCTCACCCGCCTTGTGCCCCTCGGTACGGGGCAGGCCCCGCTGCTTGGCCCACCGGCCGTTGCCGTCCATCACGATCGCCACGTGCCGCGGCACGAGGTCGCGCGGGATCGGGGGCGGGGTTGCGCCGGAGGGGTGCGGGACGGGCGGGCGGACGTTCACGTGGCGAGCTCCCTTTCTACGTGTCGAAGAGAGCGTATGCCGTGTTCCAGGTGCCACTGGAGGTACGCGGCGACCAGACCGCTGCACTCGGCCCGGTGCCTGGGCCCCGAGGCGTCGGCGGTGGGCCAGTCCCCCTTGAGGAGCGCGACCATCAGGGCCAGGGTCTCCCCCTCGGGCACCGCCGCGCCCGCGGGACGGCAGGCCCCGCACACCACGCCGCCGGCCACGATGGCGAAGGCCCGCACCGAGACCGCCTTGCAGCGGGCGCAGGCCTCCAGGGCGGGGGCGTAACCGGCGACCGCGAGAGAGCGCAGGAAGTAGGCGTCCAGGACGAGCCTGGCCTCGTGGGTGCCGGAACCGAGCGTGCGCAGGCCGCCGACCAGCAGCAGGAACTGGCGAAGGGCCGGCTCCTTCTCTCCCATGATCAGACGGTCGGCGGTCTCCAGCATCGCGGTTCCCGCCGTGTAGCGCGGATAGTCCGCGACGAGCGGCCGGCCGTACGGCTGGATGGTCTCGGCCTGGGTGATCACGTCGAGGGTGCGGCCGGTGTGCAGCTGGAGATCGACATGGGTGAACGGTTCGAGCCGGCTGCCAAATCGTGATGTCGTGCGCCGGACGCCCTTGGCGACCCCCCGGATCTTGCCCATCCGCCGGGTCAGGACCGTGACGATGCGATCGGCCTCGCCCAGCTTGTGGGTGCGCAGCACGATGCCGTCATCACGGTACAGACTCACCCGCACAGTGTAGTGGGGGCGCGGGACGGTTCACTTGGCAGAGGTGCAACCATGATCAAACGACACGGATAGATCACTGGTGCGTGTTGTTCGCCCAAAACTCACTAAACTTTGGCCCCTGACGCAACGTATCCTCCGCTACACCGCCTCACACCCGTCTCCGCACGAAAGGGTGCCATGCCCCGCGTGGTCCTGCTGGGCTCATCGCCCGGCCCCGATGCCGCTACCGGCCAGGCGACGCCGCCCGCCGCGTTGACCCTGCCCGCGCTTGCCGGCTGCCCCACGGTGATCGGCAAGCTGCACGGCCAGCTCGCCTCGCTCGACTCCGAGCCGGTGACGATCGCCCGATCGAGCGAGGCCGCCGCCTACCGCGGCTTCCCCGGCAGGCTCGTCGAGACCTCCGACCTGGCCGGTGACCTGCGCGCCCTGGCCGACGCGGTCGAGGACGCCACCGAGAACCTGCTCATCCTGCCCGCCAACTCGCTGATCCACGACGAGCTGATCTACCAGATCACCAAGTCGAAGCGCGGGGCGCTCGCGCTGATCGTCAGGGAGCCGCGGGAGGAGGACGAGAACGGCGACGCCATCGTCCCCGACGTCCCGATCGACGAGGCGCAGCCGGAGATCGGCGACCGGAGGCTGGAGGACCTGCCCGTCCGGGTACGCGCCCGCAAGTCCCGCATCATCTCGGTGGGCTCGGCCTTCCACGCGGTGACCAGGCCCAACGCGGTCCTGCTCGGCCCGCTGCACCTGCACCACAAGCACGCGCCCGTCCTCGCCGAGGCCGCCCGCGAGCTGGCCGACATGGCCCACCTGCTGGGCCCCGACGACGACCTGGTCCAGCTGCTGGTCCTGGGCCTGGTCCGCAAGGGCGTCTCGGTCGGCGTCCGCGGCCGCCGGGACCTGTTCTACCGCCGGGTGTCCACTCCCGAGCAGGCCACCGAGGCGCCGGCGGAGATGGCCACGTTCAACGAGGACCGGGCCAGGCTGAACAACGCGGTGAAGGGCGCCGACGGTTTCTTCACCACCTATTTCGTCAGCACCTACTCCCGGTTCATCGCCCGCTGGGCGGCCAGGCGGGGACTGACCCCCAACCAGGTCACGCTGATCTCGATCGCGCTGGGTGTGGCCGCGGCGCTCTGCTTCGCCACCGGCGAGCGGGCCGGGATGGTCGCGGGCGGTGTGCTGATCTACTTCGCGTTCGTGTTCGACTGCGTGGACGGCCAGGTGGCGCGGTACGCCCGCAAGTTCGGCGTGCTCGGGGCGTGGCTGGACGCGACCTTCGACCGGTTCAAGGAGTACGTGGTCTTCGCCGGTCTGGCGGTCGGCGCGGCGGTCTCAGGTGTGGGCGACGTGTGGACGCTGGCGCTGATCGCGCTCGGCGTGCAGTCCATCAAGCACCTGCTCGACTTCTCCTACGGCGCGGCGAACCGGCGCAAGCCCCCGTCGCCGCTGCCCTCGGTGCCGCTGTCGGTCAGCGCCGACACCGGCCTTCGCCAGGCGCTGGAGCAGCGCAGGGTCGCCCAGGCCGGCGGGATCCGCAACCTGCTGAAGCTGTGGGGCAGGGCCGGCAGGTTCCGGGCCGTGCACTGGGCCCGCAAGATGATCGTGTTCCCCATCGGTGAGCGCTTCGCCGCCATCGCGATCGTCAGCGCCCTGTTCGACGCCAGGATCACCTTCCTGACACTGATCATCTGGGGTGGCATCGGCGCCGCCTACTCGCTCACCGGACGCCTGATGAGGTCTCTCGCATGATCACCCAGCCACAGACCATCCCCGCTCCGGACCCGTACGAGGAGCGGCTGCGCGTCCAGACCGCGCGGCTGCTCGCCTACCGCGACGACGGCCCGCTGGTGACGCTGCTGCGTGACAAGGTCGGACCCGGGCTGCCCCCGGTGCCCGCCACGCTCGCCGCGCTGCTGGCGACCATCGCGATGGCGGTGACCGGGATGCTGGTGGACGGGCCGATCCTGCTCGTCCCGGTGCTGATCATGATCGTCCTGGTGCTGCCCACCGCGGCCCGCGACCATCTCGGCAAGCTCGACTGGCTGGCGCCACCGCTGATCCGCGGGGCCGAGTTCCTCACGATCATCCTGATCGGCCTGGCGGCCGACGCGCCCAAGTGGCTGCTGTACGTGCTGATCTACGTGATCGGCTACCACACCTACGACACGGTGTACCGGACGCGGCAGAGCATCTGGCCGGCCCCCTGGGTCTTCCGGGCCGGCCTGGGCTGGGAGCTCAGGCTGCTGCTGATCGGCGCCGGCGCCGCGCTGGGCGTGCTGACCTGGGTGCTGGCCGCGCTCACCGTCTACCTCGGTGTGCTGTTCGCCGTCGAGAGCGTGACGAGCTGGGTCGGCCTGGACAAGCAGACGGCGCTCGCCCAGGCGGGCGACGACCTGGAGGCCTCCCCCGAGGAGGCCCAGGAGCAGGCCAGCGGCGAGGCCGAGCAGACCTGACCGGAAACCGCACACCTGGCGGATGCCGCCGGACAGGTCACCTGTCCGGCGGCATTTCCATTCATCAGCAGGACCGGGCACGCGGCGACACGGATTCACCGCGGGTGACCGGGGGTGACCGCGGGTCGCCACCACTCGCCGTGAGCCCGGACGGACCCGAAGCGATATACAGGTCAGCGTGGAACTGGACAGGCTGGATCGCGACATCATCGGGGCGCTCGTCGAGGACGCCCGAGCCACATACGCGGAGATCGGACAGCGGGTGGGCCTGTCGGCGTCGGCGGTGAAACGCCGGGTGGACCGGCTGCGCGAGACCGGCGCCATCACCGGGTTCACCGCCAGGGTGGAGCCCGCGGCGCTCGGCTGGACCACCGAGGCCTACGTGGAGCTGTTCTGCGCGGGGAAGACCTCGCCGTCGGAGATCGGAGTGGCCATCGGCCGCCATCCCGAGGTGGTCTCGGCGTGCACCATCACCGGCGAGGCCGACGCGCTGCTGCACGTCAGGGCCACCGATGTGCGGCACGTGGAGAGGGTGATCGAGCGCATCGCCTCGGAGCCGTTCGTGGTGCGGACCAAGAGCTCCATCGTGCTCTCCCGGCTGATCGAGGCACCGCTCATGACCTCGCGCGGCGAACCGTTCGTCGCCCCGCACAACGAATCACCGTTCATCGCCTGAAGCGCGCAAGAAACCCGCGCCAGAACGCAAGAGCAAGCTCTTGGCCTGCGAGAACACCGTTTCCTAGGCTGATGTCGCCGCCACTGGGCCGGCATTTCACTCACGACCTTCGATACGGGGTTATTCATGACGAGGCACTACCTCATGTGTCGGCCCGACCACTTCGCGGTTGAGTACGCGATCAACCCGTGGATGCATCCCGAGGCCGGAGCCGACCGTGAGGTGGCGATCAGGCAGTGGGAGACGCTCAGGAGCGCCTACCAGGAGCTCGGTCACCGCGTCAGCCTCATCGACCCGGTGGAGGGCCTGCCGGACATGGTCTTCGCCGCCAACGGGGCGCTGGTGGTCGGCGGCCGCGTGTACGGCGCGCGGTTCACCCACCCGCAGCGGGCGGCCGAGGGCCCCGCCTACCTGGACTGGTTCGTCGACAACGGCTACCAGCGGGTCCGCGAGGCGACCTTCACCAACGAGGGCGAGGGGGACTTCCTCACCCTCGACCACCTGGTGCTGGCCGGCACCGGCTTCCGCACCGACATCACCGCCCACAAGGAGGCCCAGGAGTTCCTCGGCCGACCGGTGGTCACCCTGCAGCTGGTGGATCCGCGGTTCTACCACCTGGACACCGCCCTCTTCCCGCTAAACGGACACAACGTGGCATACTTCCCAGGGGCTTTCTCCCCTGGAAGCCAGGAGGTGCTCCGCACCCTCTTCCCCGACGCCATCATCGCGAGTGAGGACGACGCCGCCGTGCTGGGCCTCAACGCGGTCAGCGACGGCACCAACGTGGTGATCAACGTCGAGGCCGCCAACCTCCAGCTGGAGCTCAAGCGCCGGGGCTTCGAGGTCATCCCCGTGGACCTGTCGGAGCTCCGCAAGGCCGGGGGCGGTCCGAAGTGCTGCACTCTGGAGATCAGGGGATAGTGCCGGGCGAAACGGCCACGGACCAAGGAGGGGCGGATACCGAATGACCAGCACGAACGACTTCATCGAGCTCAGCGAGCGCCGCAGCGCTCACAACTACCATCCCCTGCCCGTCGTGATATCCGAGGCGCAGGGCGCCTGGGTGGTCGACGTGGAGGGCAGGCGGTTCCTGGACTGCCTGTCCGGCTACTCCTCGCTGAACTTCGGGCACGGCAACCCGAAGATCATCACAGCGGCCCAGGAGCAGCTGTCCAGGCTCACCCTGACCAGCCGGGCCTTCTTTCACGACCAGTTCGCCACCTTCGCCGCCGGGCTGGGCGACCTCACCGGCAAGGACATGGTCCTGCCGATGAACACCGGCGCCGAGGCCGTGGAGACCGCGATCAAGGTGGCCCGCAAGTGGGGCTACGAGGTCAAGGGGGTGGCCGCCGAGCAGGCCAACATCATCGTGATGGAGGACAACTTCCACGGTCGCACCACCACGATCGTCAGCTTCTCCACCGACCCCGACGCCCACGACGGCTTCGGCCCGTACACTCCCGGCTTCAAGATCGTAAAGTACGGCTCCGTCGAGGCGATCCACGAGGCCATCGACGCCAACACCGTCGCGGTGCTGCTGGAGCCCATCCAGGGCGAGGCCGGCGTGCTGGTCCCGCCGGACGGGTACCTCACCCAGGTCCGCGAGCTGTGCACCGCGGAGAACATCCTGATGATCGCCGACGAGATCCAGTCGGGTCTGGGCCGCACCGGCGACACCTTCGCCTGCGACCACGAGGGCGTCGTCCCCGACATCTACGTGCTGGGCAAGGCCCTGGGCGGCGGCGTCGTCCCGGTCTCGGCGATCACCGCGAACGAGGACGTGCTCGGTGTGATCAGGCCGGGGCAGCACGGCTCCACCTTCGGCGGCAACCCCCTCGCCTGCGCGGTCGCGAACGCGGTCATCGAGATGCTCGGCACCGGCGAGTACCAGGCGCGGGCCAGGGAGCTCGGCGAGGTCATGCACGAGAGGCTGCGCGGCCTGATCGGCCAGGGCGTGGTCACCGTCCGCGGACGCGGCCTGTGGGCGGGCGTCGACATCGACCCGTCCCTGGCCAGCGGGCGCGAGGTCTCCAAGGCGCTCATGGCCCATGGCGTCCTGGCCAAGGACACGCACGGCTCGACCGTCCGTCTCGCCCCGCCGATCGTCATCTCCGAGGAGGACCTCGTCTGGGCGATCGACCAGCTCGGTGCCGTCCTCGCCGAACTGGCGGAGTGAGCCACCGGCCCTGAACGGGCCGAACGTAGGAGCCGTCCCCTGGTCCCCGGCCGGGGGCCAGGGGTCGGCGGCGAACAGGGGGGTTTTTTTTAAAGAAAGGAAGAAAACACCAAAGAAAACAAGACAAAAAAA